>NZ_JACARU010000023.1:85864-202339 GCF_013386425.1 Cedecea sp. P7760
CGATTTAAGCCGGAACCGTGCCTCGCTTCATATTTTTACCCTCACCCTAACCCTCTCCCTGAAAGGGAGAGGGAAAAAAGAATGTTCTCTATCGGCTGTTTCCCCCCTCTCCCTCTGGGAGAGGGCCGGGGTGAGGGGCGATTTACTTCTCCAGAGGCCACAACCACGCCGCACCGCGAACGCCGCTGGAATCGCCGTGTACCGCCTTGCGAATCGGCGTTTCGCACTCGCCGCCAAACACCCACGGCTTAATCAGCTGGGGCACCGTCCGGTATAAACGCTCCACGTTACTCATTCCACCACCCAGCACGATCGCATCCGGATCCAGAATATTCACGATATGCGCCAGCGACTTCGCCAGACGAGTCTCGTAGCGGCTGATGGCCAGCTCGGCCAGCGGATCCTGCTGCTCGGCCAGGCTAATGATCTCATGCCCTTTCAGCGTTTTTCCGCTCAGGCGCTGGTAGTCGGTGCCGAAGCCGGTGCCGGAAATAAAGGTCTCAATACATCCCTGCTTGCCGCAATAGCACGGCACTTCTTCCCGGAAACGCAGTTCGTCTTCGTCCATCCACGGCAGCGGGTTATGCCCCCACTCGCCCGCCGTGCCGTTGCCGCCAATCAGGCTGCGGCCATTAATCGCCACGCCCGCCCCGCAGCCGGTGCCGACGATCACCGCAAAGACGATCTGTGCGCCAGCAGCGGCACCGTCGATAGCTTCCGAAACGGCCAGGCAGTTGGCGTCGTTAGCCAGCCTGACTTCTCGCTTCAGCGCCAGGCTGAGATCCTTATCAAACGGCTGTCCGTTAAGCCAGGTTGAGTTCGCATTTTTCACCAGCCGGGTATAAGGGGAAATCGACCCCGGGATCCCAAGCCCTACCGTACCGGTCTCGCCCGTGGCTTCTTCCGCCAGCCGCACCAGCTCAACAATGTTTTTGATGGTGGCCTGGTAGTCGTTTTTAGGCGTTGGCAAGCGGTGGCGGTAGAGCTGTTTCCCGTCGTCTGCCAGCGCAATCACTTCTGTTTTAGTCCCACCGAGATCGATACCTATGCGCACAAGAGCTTCCTCATTTGGTGATAATTATCAACAACATAAAATGCAGCGTAAGCAAAGGCAATGAAACGAGGCCGTCAATTCGTTATCATGCCCGCTGCGTTTAACTGACAACCTGGGACAGAATCATGCTGTGGTTTAAAAATTTAATGGTTTACCGTTTAAGCCGTGACATCACGCTGACGGCGGATGCAATGGAAAAACAGTTAGCCGCCTTCACCTTCACCCCTTGCGGCAGCCAGGACATGGCTAAAACCGGCTGGGTGTCGCCGATGGGCTCGCACAGCGATGCATTAACCCATGTTGCCAACGGCCAAATTGTGATTTGCGCCCGTAAAGAAGAAAAAATTCTGCCGGCCCCGGTCATCAAACAGGCTCTGGAAGCCAAAATCAATAAGCTTGAAGCAGAGCAGGCCCGCAAGCTGAAAAAGACCGAAAAAGACGCCCTGAAAGACGAAGTCCTGCACTCCCTGCTGCCGCGCGCTTTCAGCCGTTTTAGCCAGACGATGATGTGGGTAGATACGGTCAACGGCCTGATCATGATCGACTGCGCCAGCGCCAAAAAAGCGGAAGACACGCTGGCACTGCTGCGTAAAAGTCTGGGTTCGCTGCCGGTGGTACCGCTGGCGCTGGAAAACCCTATCGAGCTGACCCTTACCGAGTGGGTGCGTTCAGGAGATGTTCCGGCAGGTTTTGCGCTGATGGACGAAGCTGAACTCAAGGCGATCCTTGAAGGCGGCGGCGTGATCCGCTGCAAGCAGCAGGAACTGGTGTGCGACGAAATCGCGGCGCACATTGAAACCGGCAAAGTGGTCACCAGGCTGGCGCTGGACTGGCAGGAGCGTATTCAGTTCGTACTGGCCGACGACGGCTCGATCAAACGCCTGAAGTTTGCCGATATCCTGCGCGAACAGAACGACGATATCGACCGGGAAGATTTTGGCGGACGTTTCGATGCCGATTTCATCCTGATGACCGGTGAACTGTCGGCGCTGGTGACTAACCTGGTGGAAGCGCTGGGCGGCGAAGCGCAGCGTTAATTAAGCGGCTGAGTCGTGAGAGATAGCCCCTCGCCGTAAACGAGGGGCTAAAAAATTCAGTTATTTATCTGCCAGGTAGCGGCAAAGATAGGACGTTGGCTCGGCAACCTGCAGATGGAACTCGCTGTGGCCCGGCACGTTAAACACTTCGCCCGCAGCATAGGTTTTCCACTCGGTTTCCCCCGGCAGCAGAACGTGTAATGCGCCGCTCACAACGGTCATCTCTTCCGGCTGGGCGGTCCCGAAGGTGTATTCCCCCTCCGCCATCACGCCAACGCTGGCACGGCCAGTGCTGCTGCTGGTAAAACCGATGGATTTTACTTTACCGGAGAAGTACTCGTTACTCTGAAGCATGGACAGGCCCTTAATCGACTTTAGTGAAAAATCCACTATAGAGGCGAACTCTCTGGCCTGTCACGCAAATTGTTAATTCCGTTCAGATAAGCAATTCTGCCGCTAATCTGGCGACCAGCACGTTGGATAAAAGTACCGGCACATCCAGCTGCTTTTGCAGTAAATCCCGGTGCTTTTGATGGTAGCCAAGGCAGTCCAGCACCAGAACATCCGCCCCGTCCGCCATCAGCTTTCTTCCGGCCTCAAGCAAGTCGGCTTCGCTGCCGTGCACCGGATTCGCGAGAGCATAAAGCGGGGGATGGGTCAGCTTGCGCCACTTCAGCTCCTGAAACTTAATCATGTCGGCGACCGGCAGGATAATCCCCACCTGATGACCGTCCACAATCGAAGCCACCAGCGGCGGAATAATACGCTCAGGCTCCAGCAGAATCGCGTTACGGGCGCTAAGTCCCGTCAGCGGCATGGTGCTCATCAGCAGAATGACTTCGTAGCCCTGATTATCCAGCTGTTCGATGATGCCCTGCATCGCAACGGAGATTTTGTCGCGCCCGACCGAAGTAATGGTGTTGTCCGCCAGCAAAGTGAGCAAAGACTCTTCTCCGGGCGAAGGGGAAAACTGGCGCCGGACCTCATCAGGAGAGAGGTTGCCCAGCAGGCTTACCTGCGAGATTTGTTGCTCAGAGATATGTTCGGTTAAAAATGGCAAAACCTCACTCACTGACACTTTGCCGACGGTGAGAATGGCTACAGTTGGTTTCATGCTTCGCTCCGCTATTACTCAGTCACCGCCCTTTTCGCTGCACTGCTCCACGTCCGCTATGAAATAACTCCGCCGGGGTCGATCGTTTTTTGCTCGCCGTAATCCGCAGCATACAACCAGAGTGATATCGAAATCCTTAACGAAACATCAACTACTGTGCAACATCTCTAAATAGATATATTTTAAGTAAATTAACGAGATAAAAGTTTCTCTGATCAAAGATGAAACACCAACGTCTGCAGCCATCGATCAGGATTTCTGCGGATCTTCATAGCGCTGTTTTGCGTCCAGCGCTTCCTGATACGTTTCGTGTTCGCTTATCAGCGTGTCCTGATGAGGGTGATCCGCCCGCAGCTGGTACCCGGTGACGGTTGAACCCGGCACGCCTTTCTGCACTTCGACAATTCGGGCGTCACGGGGGTAAGGAGGTTGAGTTGCCATCGCTCGTCCTTATTTCTTATGGATGAGCGTTAAGTATAGGCTAACTGGCGCGGGCCATTTGTAATGCGCTGAGGATAGCTTCCACCACCGCATCCGGGGGACAGGTTGCGTCCACAATGTGACGGGCAACCTGGCGGTACAGCCCTTCTCGAGCGGCCAGCACGTCCACGATTTCATCGGTGACGCCTTTTCCAGTCAGGGTTGGGCGCTGATCTTCCTCCGGAGAAGCATTCAGGCGTGAAGCCAGAACCTGCGCCGGAGCGTGCAGCCAAATGGTAATGCCGTTTTCCTGCATAAACTGACGATTGCTGTCTGCCAGCACCATGCCGCCGCCGGTGGCCACAACGGTCGCCGGCGCCGTCACCCGCTGAAGCGCATCAGACTCACGGGCACGGAACCCTTCCCAGCCCTCTTCGGCCACAATCTCCGCCACGCTCTTTCCGGTGTGGGTCAGCAGAAAACTATCGGTATCGACAAATGCATAACCCAGCGTTCTCGCCAGAGCCTGACCGACGGTCGTCTTGCCACAGCCGCGCGCGCCGACCAAGAAAAGGGGTTGAGTCATCAGGGATAATCCTCGGAAGTGCAGGCCTCAGGCCAGTAGGGATAAAAGCAGGAAACAGAACGCGATAATACCATCAAACTAGTACGCAACAAAACGTAAACTTATAGTTACAATCACAATTTCTACCACAAAGAAGCCAGTAATAACGGCCTTAACTGGAGGTTAATAAGTGTAAACTAAATCCACCACCCGCCAGCAGCGTCACAATACTTTAAACGCCAGGCCAATGACAACCCTTAATCTGAGATTCGGTAACACATTTATGGTTAGCTTTACGATTAAGGCGTTTCACCTACGCTCAAGTTGATCCAGACTCGTTTTAAGACTTCATCATGACAGAGGTATGAACCATGCAATCTGAAGAGCAGCGTCTTATCGACGGGCTTTTTGACCGTCTGAAACAGGCCGAGAGCCAAAGTGCCACCCGGGATGCGGCCGCAGAACAGCGGATTGCGCAACACCTCAGCCAGCAGCCAGGTGCCGCCTACTACATGGCGCAGACGATCCTTATCCAGGAAGCGGCCATGAAACAGCTGAACGGTAAAATCCAGGAGCTGGAAGCGAAAGTCACCGAACTTGAACAGAAGTCTCGCCAGCAGCAGAGCAGCGGCGGTTTTTTGGCCGGATTATTCGGCGGCAGCAACAACAGCAATAATAGCTCTCGCGGTTCCGACCCGATTCCGGGCAGCCAGAACTATGGCACATCAGCCGCACCGGGCTACGGCGCACCTCAAAGCGGATACGGTGCTCCTGCCGGCTATGGTGCACCACAGGCGGCACCTGCGAGCGCTCCGCGTGCGGGAGGCGGCTTCCTTTCTGGTGCGCTGCAAACCGCTGCGGGCGTAGCCGGGGGCGTTGTGGTGGCAGAAATGCTGACCAGCATGTTCCACCGCAGCCAGCCGGAAGAGATCGTGAATATCATCAACGAGCCGGCTCCGACCTTCGACAATAGCTCGTTTGATTCAGTCAACGACTACAGCCAGGTCGACGACCGCCAGTTCCAGAACCAGGGCGGCTGGCCGTCACAGGACAACGCTAACGACAACACCGGCTTCGGGAACGATGATTTCGGTGGTGACGATTACGGCGACGACGACGACAGCTTTATTTAAGACTTCTGCGCCCGCGCGACCATCAGCAGCCACTTTTCGAGTTCATTGGCAAACAGCTGGCGGTCGCGCTGGTTCAGGCTATCCGGCCCGCCGGTTTGTACGCCGCTGGCGCGCAGGGTATCCATAAAGTCACGCATCGTCAGGCGTTCACGAATGGTTGCTGGCGTGTAAAGCTCGCCCCGGGGGTTCAACGCAATGGCCCCTTTCTCAAGCACGTCCGCCGCCAGCGGAATATCGGCGGTGATCACCAGATCGTTTTTCTCGCAGCGACGAACAATTTCGTTGTCCGCCACGTCAAACCCCGAGGCAACCTGAAGGCTGCGAATAAAGCGCGATGGCGGCGTTTTCATCCCCTGGTTTGCGACCAGCGTGACCATCACCTGAGCGCGATCGGCCGCGCGAAAAAGGACCTCTTTTATCACTTTTGGACACGCATCGGCATCCACCCAAATTTGCATTATGGCTCCTGACTGTCGGTGGGAATGGGGCGATTTTGCCGTGCTTTTGCCGAATGGCAAAATTTATCTGTTTCAGCCCCCCGACCGTACCTCGTTGAGTGCAAACGTAGCCTAAGCGGTAAAAAGCGCGTTAAGCTATCACCATCAGATAACAAAACACATCACCATGGAGTAATGCTATGGATAAGAAAATTGGCTTTATTGGCTGCGGTAACATGGGCAAAGCGATCCTTGGCGGCCTGATTTCCAGCGGCCTGGTGCCGGCGGGCAATATCTGGGTTTATACCCCGTCGCCGGACAAGGTGCAGGCATTATGCGAAGAATACGGCATTAATCCGGCGCAGAGCGCGCAGGAAGTCGCGCAGATAGCCGACATCGTTTTTGGCGCGGTGAAGCCAAACATCATGCTGAAAGTGCTGAGCGAAGTGAATTCCGACCTGAATAAAGACAGCGTTGTTATCTCCATTGCCGCAGGCATTACCCTGGAAACCCTCGCCAAAGTGCTGGGCCACGACCGCAAGATTATCCGTGCAATGCCGAATACCCCGGCGCTGGTTAATGCAGGCATGACGTCGGTGACGCCAAACGCGCTGGTCACGCCTGAAGATATTGCCGATGCGGTAAGCATTTTCCGCAGCTTTGGCCAGGCAGAAGTGGTAAGCGAAGCGATGATCCACCCGGTGGTGGGCGTCAGCGGTTCAGCACCGGCTTACGTCTTTATGTTTATCGAAGCCATGGCCGACGCCGCCGTTCTGGGCGGTATGCCGCGTAAACAGGCCTATCAGTTTGCCGCTCAGGCGGTGATGGGCTCGGCGAAAATGGTGCTGGAAACCGGGAAGCATCCGGGCGAGCTGAAAGACATGGTTTGCTCCCCTGGCGGCACCACCATTGAGGCCGTCAAAGTGCTGGAAGAGAAAGGCTTCCGCGCTGCCGTGATGGAAGCGATGGTGAAGTGTATGGCGAAGTCGGAGCTGCTCGGGAAGTCCTGATTCTGGAATAGCCCCTCACCCTACCCCTCTCCCCACAGGGGAGAGGGAATTGGATCGAGCATCAATCTTCGATTTTCCCCCTCTCCCTTTCAGGGAGAGGGCCGGGGTGAGGGTCATTAAAAACGACTTACTTTTTCTTCAGACAGTTGCTCATAAAGGTTTTTCTGGCGTCGCCCTTCAGCGATTGCTTCGCGGCATCCGCATTACAATCCTTCATTTTTTGCTGCTGAGGCGTCAGGGTTTTCCCTGCCGCGGCAGGCGCTTCCCCTTTCAGACAGCTGCTCATATAGCTCTTACGCTGATCCCCTTTCAGGGACTGCGATGCCGCCTGCTGATTACAGCTCGTCATGCGCTGCTGCTGCGGCGTCATCGTTTTATCCGCCGCCGTTGCCGACCCAACCAGCCCTACCAGTAACACCGCTAATAATGAAAATTTCATACCTTATTCCTTTTTTATAGTGACGATTAAAGCCTGGCCTAAGGCAAAAAAAATGCGACGTTTCCGCCGCATTTTTTTCTCACCTGTTACGTCTGTACACCTTTATTCCAGCGCCATCGCCGATTTCATGGTGTAGAACAGATCGGTCTGGTCAGTCAGCCCCACCACGTTTGCCGCATGTGGGCCATAGGCCGCCACGCGCAGCTGGGTGCCGGTGTGCTCCTGAGATTCTCCCTCGGAGTTACCGTAGCTAATGACCATCACTGCGCCATCTTTAGTATTTAGCGCCTGAGTCAGGCCTGGAGCTTTAGTGTCCGGAGCCACAATCTGGCTGGAGTGGGCATGATCCGCCGTCACGATGACCAGGGTATTGCCGTCCTTACGGGCAAACTCGAGCGCTTTCTGCACCGCTTCATCGAGATCGACCGTCTCGCCAATCTGCCCGCAAGGGTTAGCGGCGTGATCCTGTTTATCGATAGAAGCGCCTTCAACCTGCAGGAAGAAGCCTTTTTCGTTGCCTTTAAGCAGATCGATAGCTTTTTCAGTCATCTGCGCCAGGGTCGGCACGCTGCTGTCGCGCTTTGGATTTTCCGTACAGGTCACCGCTGGCTGGTCAATATTGCCATGGTAGGTTGCCTTCGGGCCTTCCCAGCGCACCGGCATATTGCCGTCCGCGAACATGCCAATGAGCGGTTTCTGCTGGTTGGCGACGGTCACCGCCGCAAGACCTGCCGCGTTGTCTACCCACTGATAACCGCGGGCATCCGCCTGCTCGCGCAGCGTTTTACCGTTCCACTCTCCGGCTTTCGCCACTTCGCTGAAGGTTTTTGCTCCGCCGCCAAGCGTGACGTCGGCTCGGGTATTCAGCAGTTGCTCGGTAATGGAGCCTTTGCCGCCGCTCTCCAGCGCGTTGGTCGAGCATTTTTCACTGGTCGCGCTCGGGCCATAGCATTTACGCCCGGTGACGTGGGAAACCAGTGCGGCAGGCGTCGCATCCTGAATTTCAGCCGTTGAAACGTTCCCCGTGGCCTTCCCGGCGGCCTTCGCCAGCTCGAGAATGGTCACGTGGTCTTTTCCGTCAACGTCCACGCCCAGCGCGCCGTTGTAGGTTTTTACCCCGGTACTCCACGCCGTGGCGGAGGCCGCAGAATCGGTCACGTAATCCGGCTTTTTCGTTTTCTTGTCTAAAGAATAATGGGTGTATTGCCCGGTGAGCGGTAATGCATCAATACCGCGGAAGAAGCCACCGGCCCCTTCGGCATAGTTTCGGGCGGCGGTTATTTCCGAATCGCCCATTCCGTCACCGATCAGCAGAATAATGTTTTTTGCCGTTTTATTGTTTAACGAGGCGCGAATAGCTTCTGTCCGATCGCCGGTAATACGGCGGGCGCCACCCGGCTGAGTTAAATCTCCCTGAGCGGCGCGATTTTCCAGAGGGGATGATGATGTTTCTTGTGATTGTGATGGGGTACTGGCAAGCAGCAAAGGCAGCAGGCTGGCGATAATTACGCTCTGTTTCACTTTATTTTCTCCATGTAGTAACTACTGAATATAAATAAAAACAGAGCGAGTATAAAAATGACTTATGACACTAATATGACAGCAAATTTTGATTCAACTACGGGGATGGATAAGGAGCTTTTTTAAATATTGACGGAGTAATTCGGTATCCTGGACGGGCACTGCGGTCTTTGGGGAGACATCATCTAACGCCCCTTCAATACTGGCAACTAATGCCGAACGTTCGCCTTGTTCAAGCCGTCTCAATAAGGCCGTCACCACTATTTCCAGGGCTTCCACCTGAGCGACCAGCTCTTTTGACTCTTCTTCCTTTTCGGCGAGTTTAACCAATAACTCTGCAATAAGATTTTTCATTTTCTCAGTCCCTGCGGGGTTAGGATATGACGTTAACACTCAGATCCACCCGAGAGCAATATGCCGGGTTAAATATGTGCGGAACAGCAAATAGCGGCAGGCTTAAAACGATTCAGTCTGATAATAATCCCGGAGGCGAATTTTTCGCACTACAAAAAAAGAATAATGGAATATTATTCACTAAGTCACAGGCTGCTGAGCGAATGAAAAATAAGTCGACATCAATTTTCATATTTCACGCATTAATATAGCCAGCCGCCGCAAAAAAACAGCTCTCAGGTTTTTCTGTCGAGTATCTGCTGCCGGGCATTTTTCCGTTTAAGAGCAGCGGCAAGCTGCCAGACATTGAGCAGCACAACCACGGCGGTTGCCGCAAAAACGTAACGAAAACCGGCCATTGCGGACACACCTGCCCCCATTAAAGGCCCGGCGACGTTCCCTAAATACATAAACGACTGGTTATACCCGAAGATGCGCCCGGTCACCTGGTCGCTACAGTATTTCAGCAGCAGCGTTTGCACCGCTGGCAGCATGGCTCCGTCGGCAAAGCCCAGCATAAAACGCAATATTCCAAGCTGCACCGGAGAGGTCACAAAGGACATTGCCAGGAATAACACCACCGCGCAGCACAGCGTCGCCATCAAAATACGTTCGGTGCCAATTCGGTCGCCCAGTTTGCCAAGTTTTGGCGCAGCAAACAGCGCAGAAATCCCCGGCAAGGCGGCGATAAACCCGCTCATAAAAGCGATGTTAAGGCTGTCCGGGGAAAGCTGTTTAATAAACAGCGCCAGGATAGGCCCAATCGAGCCGTTGCAGAGCTGAATCACCAGCGTGGTAATAAACAGGCTGAAAATAAGCCAGGGATAAGGCAGCGTGGCAAACACCTCCTTTCCGGTCAGGCGTTCATCCTTGCTGATTTTAGGCCGTGCGCCCTCTTTAATCAGCAACAGCGTCACCAGGAAACTGACCATCAGCAACCCAGCGGTGGCAAAGAAAACCGGCCGGAGCCCCAAGTGGTCAGCCATAAAACCGCCCAGCAGCGGGCCCACGATCACGCCGCTGATTTGCCCGGTAGACAGCGTGCTGATGGCCCAGCCGCTGCGCTCACGCGGAACCTGCGAAGCAATCAGCGCCATGGCATTAGGGATATAGCCTGAGGTCAAGCCCATCACCGCCCGCAGCAGGAACAGCTGCCAGACGTTGGTGGCAAAAGCCTGCAGCAGAATAGCTACTGCCATGCCGAAGGAGGCGCGGAGCAGCATCAGCTTGCGCCCTTTACGGTCGGCCAGGCTGCCCCACATCGGAGAGACAATTGCCGAGACTAAAAACGTGACGCTGAAGGTGAGGCCGGACCAAAGGGAGAGTGCTTCGTGGGAGGTGACGCCGAGTTGCTCAACGTAGAGCGGAAGAAAAGGCAAAATCTGGCTGATCGCAAGGCCGGTAAAGAAGCAGCCGAACCAGACTGAAATGAGGTTAACCTTCCAGGACTCCATAGCGCGCTTTTTCAAAGGGGATGCAACCAGACAGAACGATTTCTGGAAAGCTTATCACACTAATGAATAGTGCCGTCAGCACGCCGGGCATACCATTACGATATGGAAATGATTGCTTACTAAAGCACATATCCTGCCCCACCGGGCCTGTTGATGCAGGAACCACATGAATCCCCGTTATGAGCGTGCTATGTTGTCCACTTTCGTAAAGTGATGGGTGGATTAAAGGCATGGCAAAACTGCGGGTTGGTATCGTGTTTGGTGGGAAATCGGCAGAACACGAGGTGTCGCTGCAGTCGGCAAAAAATATCGTCGACGCCATTGATAAGTCGAAATTTGATGTGGTGCTGCTGGGGATTGATAAACAGGGCCAGTGGCATATCAACGATGCGTCCAGCTACCTGCTGAACGCCAATAATCCGGCGCTTATCGCCCTGAACCGGTCAGAGAAGAACGTGGCGCTGGTTCCAGGCCAGACCGAGCATCAGCTTATTGAAGCTAACGGCGCGGAACAGCTTTCTCAGGTCGACGTGATTTTCCCGATTGTGCACGGCACGCTGGGTGAAGACGGTTCCCTGCAGGGCATGCTGCGCGTCGCTAATCTGCCGTTTGTTGGCTCGGGCGTGCTGGGCTCAGCGGTGAGTATGGATAAGGACGTTGCCAAACGCCTGCTGCGTGACGCGGGTCTGAACGTGGCGCCATTCATTACGCTGACGCGCGCTAACCGTGCAAAAATCAGCTTCGCCGAGGTAGAAAAACAGCTCGGCCTGCCGCTGTTTGTTAAGCCAGCCAACCAGGGCTCCTCCGTCGGCGTTAGCAAAGCCAATAGCGAAGAGCAGTATCACGCGGCGGTGGCGTTAGCCTTTGAGTTTGACCATAAAGTGGTGGTCGAGACCGGCATTAAAGGCCGTGAAATCGAATGTGCGGTGTTGGGGAACGATTACCCGCAGGCCAGCACCTGCGGCGAGATCGTGGTCAACAGCGAGTTTTACTCCTACGACACCAAGTACATCGATGAGCAGGCCGCGAAGGTGGTCGTCCCTGCGGTGCTTGACGCAGACGTTAACGATAAGATTCGTAAAATTGCGGTTCGCGCTTATCAGGCGCTGGAGTGCAGCGGCATGGCCCGCGTTGACGTCTTCCTGACCGAAAACAACGACGTTATCATCAACGAGATCAATACGCTGCCGGGCTTCACCAACATCAGCATGTATCCCAAGCTGTGGCAGGCCAGCGGCATCAGCTATCAGGAACTGATCACCCGCCTGATTGAGCTTGCCCTTGAGCGCCACCAGCAGGATTGTGCGCTGAAAAGCTCCATCACTTCGTAACGCTTAAGGCTCCGCCGTTTCCGACTCTTCCCGGGGGCGGCGGATAATAAAGCCTGCCAGCCAGAAACAAATCACCCAAGTCACCAGCCCCACCGCATAATTCTGCCAGCCCGTCGTTTCCAGCCCCATCAGGCCAATCACGCCGTTAAGAATAAAAATCAGCCCTATCGCCACCGCATAGTAGTGCCAGTCACGACGCATTTTCAGGGTTAACATAGCCGCCTCACGCATTGAGAAATAAACCTGCCGGCATTGTCGCACATCAGCGGCAGGGAAACGCGCTGTTGCCGCAGGCTCGGCTAGCATAATGTTAATAAAATTTCCGTTAAGTTACAAAAATGTGAAGTTAAGCAAAAAACGCAAAACCAGGAGGATTCTGCCCCACAAATTACCAGCAATCTGATATTGACAACGCTTATGACCTGCCAAAATCCGCGCTATGGGGAGTCACACATTTGATTCGCATTACGCTTTTACGGGAGGTCATGATGGCTGATGTTTCATTCTCGAAAGCCGTTATTCCGGCAACTCGGGTAATAATGACGACAAAAACGGAAGGGTCGGTGCCCGGCAACGTTGCCTACGCGCTG
Source organism: Cedecea sp. P7760 (assembly GCF_013386425.1). Taxonomy (NCBI): domain Bacteria; kingdom Pseudomonadati; phylum Pseudomonadota; class Gammaproteobacteria; order Enterobacterales; family Enterobacteriaceae; genus Cedecea; species Cedecea sp. P7760. Next base: position 98,363 of record NZ_JACARU010000023.1, read on the forward strand.
TTCGTTCTGTTTTGCTTCTGGGTTGCCACCCAAATGCTGAATCTTATCGTTCAGGCTCCCGGCGTGCTGGAATACCTGGCCCAAAGCAACGATGCCAGCCGCCCACGCATTGAGATGGGCCTGGCAGTCAGCACCATTTTTGGACTCATTCCTTTCCTGCTGGGCGCGCTGACTATTGGCATCGTCGCCCTGGCTCTACGCCTGCGGCACCGCCGCAACTCAGCCTGGTTTTACTGAACCAACAGGCGGAAGTCTTCAGACTCCGCCCGCTGCGGCTTAGCGCTGCATACAGCTCGCCCGTCTATCGTCCACCCGTTTTGCAAACCAGGCCGTGGTCAGATTGCGGGTAATTTTCGGGCTTTCAAGCGTGATGCCGGGCAGCACCTCTTTCGGCAACGGCTGACCCGCCTTTTTCTCCGCTATCGCAAAAACCTGCTTGTAGAGGCTGGTTTTTTCAAACCCAATACTGTCACCCTTTTGCAGCGCCCGGCGAATTTCGCTGTCGCTCATATCCAGCTGTTTTGACAGCTTGCGCACCGCCATCTCGGTACTGCTCGGCTTGTCGCTGGTATAGAGGATCAGGTCCCCGTCCAATGCCAGCTTCACGCCCGCCGCGCGGCTGACCGCGCTCTGGAAGGCAGCGTTTCGGCTGGCGTACCAGCCCGCATTGTAGTCGGCAAAGCGATAAAGAGGTTGGCTGTAGTTAGCCGGATAATTCAGCAGATGGTAGGTGCCAAACCAAAGCCCGCCGCGGCGGGTGAAGACCTCCTGGCGCACGGAGCCTTCCATCTTCCACGGATAGCCGTCGGTATGCTTCTCGGCAAAGGCCACGCTGACCTGCATCGTGCCGCCGGTTCGCACCGGGTTAAAGCTGCCGAACAGCTTCTGCCCCATCGGCACCATCGTCAGGAAGTCGTCAAAAATGGCGCTAAGCTGCCCTTCGGTTTTGACGTTATCCAGCCTTTCGCTGTAGCTCTTGCCGTTGGGGGAATTAATGCGCAGCGCGGTATGCACCAGCAGCGGTGGAATGTGCATTTTTTCGGCGCGGCGGTCTATCTCTTTCCAGGCGATTTTATTCAACCCCGGCACCGCCGGGTCAGCCTGCAGATTGGACTCCTGTAACGCCACGGCCAGTACGGAACAGATGTTCTCTTCGTTCGGCTCAAGGTTTTGGCTTTTTAAGGTCGTCAGCAGGTCTTTTGCCAGGCCCGCTCTATCCTTCACCCCTTCCGGGATTTTCCGCCGGGCAACGGTTTCGATATCTATTGGCTTAGCTGCCGCGGTCGTAGTAGAGGCCGGCGTGCTACCTTTGGTTGTACACCCAGTCAATACCAACAAGGCTCCCAGAGAGAGCGCCATCAATCCATGCTGCCTGTTCAATAAGTCATCCTCATAACGTTTCGTTGTGATTATTTTTCAGGGCCAGACGAACCCAGGCCTTCACGGCCCCCTGAGTTTCATCGCGACGGCTTAACAATAGCAATTCAGCCGTCAGTCGCCGATCGGAAATTGGCTGATAAACCAGGTGCGGGATAGCCATGTGGGTAAAAGAATGCGGCAGCAGCGCAATGCCAAAACCGGAGGCCACCATTGCCAGTGCGCCGAGCGTGCTGGATGCGCGGTATAGCGGCTCGGGGACTTCACTGCCCCACCGCTCCCGAACCTGCTCCAGGGCTTCGTCGCCCTCGCCGGCGGCAAACTGAATATGAGGCACCTGCGCCAGCATCTCAAGCGTGATCCGCTTTTCGGCCGCCAGCGGGCTGCCTTCTGCCACCGCGACCATCATCGGCCATTCCGCAATTTTTACCGCCTCAATATCTTCGGCAAGCTCGCCCATCAGCGGCGTGTAAGCCACGTCGAGAGTCCGCTGCCTGAGCGCCTCACCGAGCGCGAGGGGTGACATTTCCTGAAGCTGAAGCTCGACCTCCGGCAGAAGCCGGCGAAAAGCGCGAACGTCGTTCATCAAGCACCCGGAAACCACGGCGTTACCGGCAAAGCCAATTCTCACCAGGCCGGTTTCGCCCCGCAGCGCTCTCTGAACTATATTTTTACCGTGCTCGGCCTGTTCAAGCGTGCGTCTCGCCTCCGGCAGCAGCAATCTTCCCGCTTCCGTTAGCTCGACCTTACGGCTGGTGCGCGTAAACAGCGGCCCGCCTACTTCGTCTTCCAGCGTGCGAATCTGCATACTTAGCGCGGGCTGGACAATGTGCAGCCGCGCGGCGGCCTGGCCAAAATGACCGGTTTCGGCCAGCGTCACGAAGTAGCGAAGGTGTCTTAATTCCATGCTCATCAGCCATCAATTTTAATGATTGAATCATCATATCAATATATTTCATTTATCAATAACGCGGAGCAACAATGGGCTCCTTACCTTGACAGGAGCCTTATATGAACAGTGACTATTTGCAGGACCGCCTCGCCATTAACGACTTAATCAACGGCTGGATGCACCGGGATCTTGCCCAGTGGGACAAGCTATCTGCGCTCTTCCACCCGGAAGGCACTATCGAAGTCACCTGGTTTGAGGGTCTTGCCAGTGAATTTATCCAGGGCTCGATGCGGATGGGCAAGTCCGACATCAGTACCAAACACCTGATTGGTACGCCGGTCGTCAGCTTCAATAGCACGCAAGACAAAGCGATCTCTGAAACCAACGCCATGATTATTGGCCAAAACCACAGGTTAGAAATGGGCGCCACCTGCCATAACCGTTTCTATGACATGCTGGAAAAACGCCAGGGCGTCTGGCGAATTCTGCGCCGCCAGGTGGTTTACGATTTTGGCTCATTCGACTTCCCGTTTGGCCCGGTGGACATTGATAAAGAGGCGGCAAAACGCTACCCGGCAGCCTACGCCCCCCTCGCATATCTGCTGGAAAAATCAGGTTTTCCTGTACAGCGCGTGTTTGCAACGCAGGGCTCAGACCTCGAAATTGCGATGAAAAAAGAGGCCCAATCCTGGCTGGTGGGCTGACAAAACGTGCTCTCATCCTGACATAACGTTGACAATTAGATGCCTGGTCAGTAATTTCATTTGCAACTACTGACCAGGCAAATATCATGAGTAACTCTACGGGTATCCCTCCTTCTAAACTGCACCTTGGCCTGCTGATTCACCTGTCGAACCAGTTCAAAGACCAGCTCATTACCCAGTATTTTTCGCCGATGGGCATTACCGGTGCGCAATTTAAAGTCTTGATAAGTATCTTTAAGGGCTTCAACAGCCCGGTTGAAGTCAGCAAAAATCTGGTGATGGATACCGGCGCCATGAGCCGCATGCTTGAACGAATGGTGAAGCGAGATCTGATCGTGCGAAACGTGAATCCCGAAGATAAACGTCAGGTGATTCTGGCGCTGACCGAGAAAGGGCAAGAGCTATGCGAAGCTTTCCAGAACGACGCGCTGGCGTCGATCATCGGCACCCTTACCGAGCGCCTGACGCCTGAAGAATCAAAGCAGCTCAATGAACTGCTAATCAAAATGCTGCCGGATGAGATCACCGAGCGCCACCTCTGAGCTTTCTGATTAAGGCCACAAAAAATGCAAACCTCTACCGAGCAGGTTGAACGCGCGCCGAGCAAACGCAAGCGTAACTTCGCCATCTTTCTCATCATCCTGTTGCTCATCGGCGCAGGCTGCGTGGCGTGGTACATGCTCTACGCGCGCTACTACGAAACAACCGACGACGCTTACGTCAACGGCAACCAGGTCACGCTGACGCCGCAAATCGGCGGGACGGTGACTCAGGTCAGCGTCGATGAAGGCGACTATGTCGAAAAAGGCCAGCCGCTGGTGCAGCTTGATCCAAGCGATACCGAAATTGCGCTCCAGCAGGCGGAAGCCAACCTTGCCAACACCGTGCGCCAGGTACGCGGGCTTTACAGCACCGCGGATAACTACCGCGCCCAGGTCGCCGCGAAGCAGGTTGCGCTGCAAACCGCGCAAAGCGACTACGCTCGCCGCCAGAAAATCTTTGCCACCGGCGCGATTGCCGCTGAAGACTTGTCCCACTACCGCGATGCGGTCACCAGCGCGCAGAGCGACCTGGTCGCCGCCCAGCAGGCATTGCGCACTAACCTCGCGATGGTGGATGACACGGTCATCGACAGCCATCCGGAAATTAAAAGCGCCGTTGCCACGCTACGCCAGCGCTTCCTCGACAACGCACGCAGCACCATCGTCGCACCGGTGAGCGGCTTTGTCGCTAAGCGCGCCGTTCAACTAGGCATGCGCGTCGATTCCGGCACCACCCTGCTGGCGATTGTGCCGCTGGACCAGGTGTGGGTTGACGCCAACTTCAAAGAGAGCCAGATGCAGGCCATGCGCCTGGGGCAGAAAGTAACGCTGACCGCCGATCTCTACGGCGACGACGTGGAATACCAGGGCACCATTGAAAGCCTCGGCATCGGCACCGGCAGCGCCTTCTCGCTGTTACCGGCCCAGAACGCCAGCGGCAACTGGATCAAAATCGTGCAGCGCCTGCCGGTCCGCATCACGCTTGACCCGCATGACATGCAGAAGCACCCGCTTCGCGTAGGGCTGTCGATGTTTGCTCGCGTGGATATCCGCAATGCTGACGGCCACCTGCTGCCGCAAAAGACCGTCGCCGCACCGCGCTTCACCACCGACGTTTACCAGAACGCGCTGGACGAAGCCGACAAGCTGGTCACCAAAATCCTTCATGACAACAGCCAGCCGGTAGCGTCAGGCAACCGCTAAGAGAGTCGTTATGCAAGATAAGGCGGCGTTTACGCCCCCCAGCCTGCTGCTGGCGACCATCGCGCTGTCGCTGGCTACCTTTATGCAGGTGCTGGACTCCACCATCGCTAACGTGGCGCTGCCGACGATCGCCGGTAACCTCGGCGTCAGCGCCGATCAGGGCACCTGGGTTATCACCTCGTTCGCGGTGTGTAACGCCATTGCCCTGCCGCTGACCGGCTGGTTTACCCGCCGGTTTGGGCAGCTCAAGCTGTTCGTCGGGTCGGTGGCGCTGTTTACCCTCACCTCGTTCCTGTGCGGTTTTGCCCACAGCATGACCGAGCTGATTATCTTCCGTGCGCTGCAGGGCTTTTTCGCCGGGCCGATGTTCCCGATGTGCCAGACGCTGCTGCTGATAATCTTCCCGTCCAGCAAGCGAAGTATGGCGCTGGCGCTGCTGTCGATGGTAACGGTTGTCGCGCCGATTGTCGGACCGATCACCGGCGGCTGGATAACCGATAACTATTCCTGGCCGTGGATCTTCTACATCAACGTGCCGATCGGGATCTTTGCCGCCATCGTGGTGTGGGCGCAGCTGCGTGAACGAGAAGAGACCACCACCATCGCCCCAATCGACTACATCGGCATTGCGCTGCTGGTGCTCGGCGTCGGGCTGCTTCAGGTGGTGCTGGACAAGGGGAACGATCTCGACTGGTTTGCCTCGCCGGAAATCATCACCATGTCGGTTATCTCGGCCGTTTCGCTGGTGTCGTTTGTCATTTGGGAACTGGGTGAGCGCCACCCAATCGTTAACCTGCGGCTGTTCGCCGACCGTAACTTTGCCATCGGCACATTGTCGCTGACGCTGGGCTACGCGGCGTTCTTCGCCATCAACATTATTCTGCCGCAGTGGCTGCAGACCCAGATGGGCTATACCGCTATTTGGGCCGGTCTTGCCGCCGCGCCGATGGGCGTATTGCCGCTGCTGCTGACGCCGATTGTCGGGCGCTACGCCAACCAGGTGGATATGCGCCTGCTGGCCACGCTGTCGTTCCTGACCATGGGCGCTTCGTGCCTGCTGCGCGCGCAGTTTAATACCAGCGTGGATTTCCGCACTATTGCCGAAGTGCAGCTGTTCATGGGGATTGGCGTGGCGTTCTTCTTCATGCCGATAACCACCATTGTGCTGTCGAACCTGCACGGCGTTGAAGTCGCGGAAGGCTCTGGCCTGGCGACCTTCTTCCGCGTGCTCGGCGGGTCGTTTGCTTCTTCGCTGACCACCTGGATTTGGTCCCGCCGCGAGGTTTATCACCACGCCAACCTGACGGAGAGCGTGTCGGCCTATAACCCTTCGGCGATGGATTATCTGCATAAGATGGGTGGCGCAACGCAGCAGCACCTTGCCGTGGTGGATAAAACCATCGAACAGCAGGCCTATATGATGTCGACCATCGACTACTTCTGGCTGCTGGGCTGGGGCTTTATGGCGCTGATTGTGGTGATTTGGTTTGCCCGTCCGCCGTTTATACGGGCTGGCGCACCGGGGGCCCCTTCCGCAGGGCACTAATCAGACGGGCTTAGCAAAAGGGATGGCATTACGCCATCCCTTTTCTTTTTGCCTTAGACGGCTTCTTCGGTACCCGGCACCGGCACATCCTGCAGCGTTCGCTCGAAGCTGCGCAGACGTTTGTAGATAGACATCAGCTCAACCAGCGTGGTCCAGGAACTGATCAGATACTGGAACGAGCCGCGTACCTGGCCAAAAGCGTTGGTTATCTGCTGCATCAGGCCCAGGGTAATTGCACCTGCGGCGATCGAAGGGAACAGCAGGAACAGGCCAAACACATTGTCTATCTGGAGGTAAAGAATGCGCACGATATTGAAATAGGTGTAGTGGAAATAGAGGCGGAAGTAGTTATGTCTAACGTCGCCAAACAGCGCTTTTACCGTTGGTGGAGTCGCGCGACTGGCGTCGTCTTCCCCGTAAACCAGCTCTTTACGGTAGGCGGCCTCCACTTTCTGGTTATTAAACTGCAGCCCCGGCAGCTTTATCCCGACCGCAGCCAGCAGGCCGGTTCCCATCAGCGACCAGATAATCGCCGCAATCACCAGGCCATAAGGCACCGCGCCAACAATCGGCAATTCTTTAACGTGTGGAGACAGCGCCACCAGAATAGGCAAGAAGGCAATCAGGGTCATCACCGACTGCAGCAGGCTCACGCCCATATCCTCAAGCGTGGAGGCAAAGCGCATGGTGTCTTCCTGCACACGCTGGGCCGCCCCTTCGATATGGCGCAGCTTCTGCCAGTTTTCCATATAGTAGTCGTTCATCGCGGTGCGCCAGCGGAAGACGTAGTGGCTGATAAAGAAGCTATTCAGCACGCCGACGGTGACATAAATAAGAGCAATGCCGAGGAATACGCCGGTTTCGCTATAGAACCGCTGCAAAGGGACTTTATTTGGGGAAGCCAACGCGGTTTGGATAAGGTCAAAGAACGGGGCATACCAGGCGTTAATCGCCACGCCCAGCTCAACCATAAACCAGGTCACAAAGACGATCAGCGACGAGCCGAGAATCGACCAACGTTGCCAGGGATGTGGGCTCACCAACGCCCACACACCGGCAAAAAGCCCGACACAGACAGCGTAAAAAGCATAAAAAACAAATGCTTTTAGCGTCCAGAAGCGTGCCGCGCTAATGGGGATTTGCTGGCTGGCGCCCGCAAGGTTTTCTAACCACAGGCCGCCGCCGGCCTGCCAAAATATGATTGCGAGTAGTCCCCATAGTGCCGCCGAAAGAAAAAACAGCTTCGGCGACGGGAAGAAAGATTTAAACATTACAGCACTCCTGATACGACTTTTTGTTGTTATATCTGCTGGTTATAGCGAACGTTCTACGATAATGCTTGCTGAATGTTGTATCAAGGAGTGAGAAGGTTTACATAACTTAGCGCCAGCCGTCGAGAATGGCGGCAGTCGTTTTCACTGCCAGCGTCTTGCCCGGAATCGACAAATTAGCCCAAACCTCGTTGTGGTGCTGAATAAGCGCTTCGGCGCTCACCGACGCGCGGTCAGCCGTAGTGTGGGCATCGCTGGCAACCGTAATCGCATAGCCCCGGCTGACGCCGTTTTTGACGGTGGTATCCACGCAGTAATCCGTGGCGCAGCCGCACACCACCAGCTCATTGATTTCATTTTGTTTTAACAAAGAATCCAGCGTAGTGCGGTAGAAAGCATCGCAGGCCGTTTTGGTCACATACAGCGCCCCTGCCGGGCGATGCAGTTCGGGAATAATGTCGAACGCCTGGCTGCCTGGTTGAAGCTCCGCCTCGTGATGCTGGATAAAAATCACTTTTTCCGCCGCATCAATAAGCTGATTAATTCTGGCGGCGGTTTGTTCGCGAGCCCGGCGGGGGAACTCCAGAACGCCGTTTTGCATATCGATAACCATCACAACGCGGGGTGCAGGCATGCTGACTCTCCTTAGATTTAAGAAGGAAAAAGCGTAGCATACCTGCCGGAAGATTAAATCGTGTAGAGCCCGGCATGGCCGAACGGCCGGGTTTTAAAGCGGCGATGCAGCCACAGATACTGCTCCGGCGCGCGCATGATTTCGTGCTCAATCTTGCGGTTCACGTAGGCCGCGGCGGCCTGCTCATCTTCGGCCGGATAGTCACAAAATTCAGGCTCAATAACCAGTTGATAACCAGAGCCTCCGGGCTTACGAATCAAAACCGTGGTCAGAATGGCGGGTTTTGCCAGGCGAGCAATGGTAAAGGTGCCGTTGGTTGTCGCGGCCTCCTGAACGGCAAAGAATGGCGCAAAGGAACTGCCTTTCGGGCCGTAATCCTGGTCAGGGGCAAACCACACCGCTTCACCAGATTTCAGCGCCTTCACCATCCCTTTCAGATTGCGCCTGTCGAGCATCGCTTTGTTGGAACGCGAACGCCCGCGAGTCTGCACGTACTCCATCACCTTGTTATTGTGCGGGCGGTACATTGCCATCATCGGGCGGCACAGCCCCATGACGCGCCCGCCGAGCTCCAGCGACATAAAATGCACGCCGATAACCATCACGCCCTTGCCTTTGTCGCAGGCGGCGTTGATGTGCTCGAGGCCGCGGACGTCAAACCACTTGCGCACGCGTTCATCTGACCAGAACCAGGCCATGCCGGTTTCAATCAGCCCCATACCGAGCGAGCCGAAATTTTTCTGAACGATCATCTCGACCTGCGCCTCAGTGTAATGAGGGAAGCAAAGATGCAGGTTTTGACGGGCAATGGTGACCCTGCGCTTCAGGAAACGCATGGAGAAACGACCAATGAGGTCGCCCATCTTCATCAATACCGGATACGGAAGCTGCACCCACAGCCAAAGCACACCCAGTCCAAACCAGGTCAACCAGTAGCGAGGGTGTAAAAGACATTTATAAAACAGCGGCTTATTTGACATATTAACTTCTTAATGCGAGAGGGTTATGTATCGCATAAAGAACTCAATCAGTAGCGGTACGCCTTGGGCTATAACTAAGATGCTGCGTAAGGAAAATAGTTGCAGCGACGCAATAAATAACAGGCAGGATAATACGCATTTTTTGCTAAAGCAGCGTAGTGAAATTGTCAGTTTTTCTTCTTATTTAAGATCTTTCTTTACGGTCAAAGCACGCAGTCAGCAGGACCGACGAACAAACAGACAAAAAATGCTGCATGAAGCCCCGGCTGACAAAGTTTTGTACGCCATCTGGTGATGTAACGCACGGTTACGCTTTTCATGCCACAAACGCTGAATTGACGCTTTGCATAAGGGCGCAGAGTAGTATAAATACCTGCAATACCGCTTTATTTTTCTAACTGGATTTTTGCGTTGAAAACTCGTCTCCCTCGTCTTCTTATGCTGGCCGCAGCCCTGCTTCCAGCGCTTAGTTTTGCGCAACCATCACCGGCGCCAGAATTCGCTGCCGACGTGGTCGATCGCTACGCAAACCACATCTACTACGGCAGCGGTGCGACCGGGATGGCCATCGTAGTCATTGACGGCAACCAGCGGGTGTTTCGCAGCTTCGGCGATACCCGACCGGGCAATAACGTTCGCCCACAGCTGGATTCGGTGATTCGCATCGCCTCCCTGACAAAGCTAATGACCAGCGAAATGCTGGTTAAAATGCTCGATCAGGGAAAAGTCCAGCTTAACGATCCGCTCAGCAAGTATGCACCTCCCGGCGCGCGCGTGCCGACCTTTAACGGCCAGCCGATCACGCTGGTTAACCTTGCCACCCACACCAGCTCTCTGCCGCGCGAACAGCCCGGCGGCGTAGCGCACCGCACGGTGTTTACCTGGCCAACGCGAGATCAGCGCTGGAACTGGCTCTCACAGGCTACGCTGAAGGCCGCGCCGGGCACCGTCGCCGCCTATTCAAACCTGGCGTTTGATCTGCTGGCCGATGCCCTGTCTCGCGCAACCGGCAGGCCTTACGCAGATCTGTTCGATGAGCAGATTGCCCGCCCGTTGGGCATGAAAGACACCACCTTTACCCCTTCGCCAGACCAGTGCAAACGCCTGATGATCGCCGAGAAAGGGGCCAGCCCGTGCGATAACACGCTGGCGGCCGTCGGCAGCGGCGGCGTCTATTCCACCCCGGGAGATATGATGCGCTGGATGCAGCAATTCCTCTCCTCCGACTTCCATCATCGCGGGAATCAGGCCGACAGAATGCAAACCCTGATTTATCAGCGCAGCCAGCTGCATAAGGTTATTGGCATGGACGTGCCGGGCAAAGCCGATGCACTGGGCATGGGCTGGGTGTGGATGTCGCCGAAAGAGGGCCGCCCGGGCATTATTCAGAAAACCGGCGGCGGCGGTGGCTTCATCACCTACATGGCGATGGTGCCGCAAAATAACGTGGGCGTTTTCGTGGTGGTTACGCGCTCGCCGCTAACCCGCTTCGTCAACATGAGCGACGGCGTGAACGATTTGGTCACCGAGCTAAGCGGCAGTGCAGTCCCGGTGACGCCAGCATCCTGAAGCCTGAGCGCGGCGTTTAGTTTACCGCCGCGCTATTCTTACGGCGTTTCTTATCGACATACATCAGCGTATCCGCCTCGCGTAGCGCATCGTCCGGGGTGGTGATCGCGGGATTAATGGCGATAGCGCCGATGCTTGGCCCGGCATAGTCAATCACGCAGGATTTTAGCTGATACTCTCCGCTCAGCAGCGCTGACAATCTGTTACGAAAGGCGGTCGCCGCGCGCAAGGCTTCGCTGTATTCCGTCGGCCCTGCCCCGGCGACGATAAACTCATCCCCGCCAATTCGGCCCAGAATCTCATCGCCCCTCACGCCCTCTTTGAGCCGCTTGCCGATCGCGCAAAGGAAATCGTCTCCGGTTTCATGGCCGTGCATATCGTTTATCTGCTTAAATCCGTCGAGATCGGCAAACGCCACCAGCACGTAGCGGGCGTCGTCTTTGGCTCGGGAGAACAGGCGAGGAAGTTGATCGAAGACCGCACGGCGGTTAGGCAGCCCGGTGAGATCGTCGGTGTAGCTGGCGGTGGTCAGTGCGACGTTGGCCTGCTGCAGCTTCTTCATCAGCTGCTCATTTTGGATCTGCTGGGCAATCAGTTGAGAAAACAGCTGCAACACTTGTTCACTATGATCGGTGAGGATGCGCTGTTCGGAACTGGCGGCGCACAGCGTGCCGTAGAGCGAGCCATCGGCAAGCGTCACGGGCGTGCTGACGTAGGTCACAATCCCCAGCGCCTTTGCCGCTTCAGAATCACCCCAAACGCTCGCCACATCGCAGGTATAGCGACGGCCTTCGTCCAACGCGCGTTTGCACAACGTGTCTTCCCAGGGAACGGAGAGCCCCTCGGGGATATTCATCGCCTTCGTATTGCGGGAAAAAACAATATGCTGCTGGCTGCCCTCCGCGTCGATGCGGGTCAGGTAGGTGGATTCCATATTGGTCACCAGCTCCAGCATCTCCAACAGCTGTCTGACCAAACCTTCCAGGGTATATTCGGCGTCTAAGGCGGTGGAGATACGCTCAATTAGATTATCAATCATCACACTGAAATACCTTTATCGGTGGTGCAGACTTACGCCCGGAAGCGCACTTTTTACCCTATCACAACGGTAACTTCTACCCACCAAAATATGATATTTCTGTCGACAATTAAACCTTGCAAAATGTAGAGCTTTAGCGCGAATGCAGCTTACCTCGGGAATCCAAAGAGATAAGCACCACGGAAGAGATAATCAGCAGCGATCCCAGCCAGTCCGGCAGCGTAAAGCTAATCCCCAGCAGCAATACCGACAGCAGCGCGCTGCTTAACGGCTCCGCGCAGCTGAGAATACTGGCCTTTGCCCCACCAATCATTTGCGCGCCGGTCAGATAGAGGCTGAAGGTAATAGCCGTGCCCACGATGACCAGGTAGAAAAAGGCCAGCAGCGTGCCGCCGCTCGTGGTAAAACTGCCTGGCTGGCTGGCGTAAAACGGCAGCAGTGCCGCGCCGCCCAGCAGCATGCTCCAGCCGACTATCGGTAACGTGCCGTAGCGGGAGATAAGCTTCGAGGGGTACGTCGTGTAAAACGCTGCGGCAAACGCGGAGGCAATCCCCCAAAACAGCGCGCTGCCCGAGATGGTAATCGACGCCGGGTTGCCGTGAGTCACCAGCACAAAGGTCCCGATGAGCGAGGTTCCGATCGCCGCATAAACCAGCTTGCCGGAGCGCTTTTTACGCACGAAGGCAAACCAGGCCACGATAATGGTTGGCGAGAGGAACTGCAGGACCGTGGCGGTTGCGGCGTTGGACTGCTCGATGGTTAGCAGGAAGGTCAACTGCACCGTTAACGCGCCGCAAAGGGTAAAAATCAGCAGAGAAATCAGGTCTTCACGCAGCTTAAACACGGCGAAGATTTTGTCCCCGTGCATAAACGACAGCATCAGCAGGATCAGGCCGGAAAACAGCAGCCGCAGCATGGTCAGCGACGCCGAGGAAATATGGCTCTGCTCCATAATGTATTGCGCACACACCCCGGAGCTTCCCCACAGCACCGCCGCAAACAACACATACAGCATCCCTTTCCGACTAACGCTCATCACCCTGCCCTTTCAAACTTCCGCTTAATTTAGGCCAGCATGATAGCGTAAATCCAGGAGGATAAGGTGCCGGACATCACTGTCACCCACGTCCGGCACAGCAAAATTAACTGCCGTAGACGTTAATCGCGCTGGTTAAGCGCCGCGCACGTTGATTAAGATTTTCAACGACCGCGCCTGCCTGCACCACCATGTCGGCATTGTTCTGCGTCATGGTACTTATTTGCTCCACCGAATGGTTAATAAGCCCAAGCGCGCTGGTCTGCTCGCGGGTCGCATCGCCAATTTCTCTTATCAACCCAGCCATCCTGACTATCTCTTCTGCCATTTCGCTGATGTGCTTTTCCGCACTTTTCACTTCGGCAACGCCCGAGCTGACGCTGGCTGCGTTACGATCGATCAGCGTTTTAATTTCTTTCGCCGCCGAGGCGGAATGCTGTGCCAGGTTACGGACTTCAGCGGCCACCACCGCAAAGCCCCGCCCGGAAACGCCTGCTCTGGCCGCCTCCACCGCCGCATTCAGCGCGAGGATATTAGTCTGGAAAGCAATTTTGTCGATAACGCTGATTATCTCGACGATATGCTCGCTGGCCTCCGCCATCGACTCCATCATCGTCAGCGTGCGTTTCATCATCTGCTCGCCCTCCAGCGCACTTTGGCTGGCCCTGTCTGCCATTTGCGACGTTTGCGCGGCAGAATCCGCCGTCTGCTCGACCGCACCGGAGATCTCCTCAATGGCCGCCGCCGTCTGCTGCAGCTGGGCGTAGGTTTCATCGGTACGTTCGCTCATCGCCCGGCTGCTACCTGCCAGCTGATGGCTTATCCCGCCGATGCCGCTGACCTGGCCGCCCACATCATCCACCAGCGAGCGCAGGTTAAGCCCCGACTGGTTTACCAGACGCATCATCAGGCCTATCTCATCCACGCGATTAAGCTGAATCAGCCCGGTTTTTTGCCCGGAGACAATTCTCTGCATTTGCCGGACGATGGTTTTTACCGGCCTGATAATTTGCTGCTGGAGAAAGCTCCCCAGCGCGGCAAGCAGCAAAACGGTCAGCGCCGCCTGCCCGCCGCTGTTCAAATGCACCAGCGGCATCACGCCAACGGCCAGCGCTAACGTAACCAGCGCCCCGAAGAGCCGTTGAGACAATGAAAGGCGCTGAAAGAGCGACAGCACGCTTTTCCAGCCGCGACGGATAACCAGCCCTTTAAAGAAGCGCAGGTGCCCGGCACGTTTCTCTCTGACGGCCTGATATAGCGCTTCGCTTGCCGCCACTTCCTCTCGCTCCGGCACCGTTCGCACCGAAATATACCCGGTCAGTTCGCCGTCATGGTAAACCGGGGTCACGTTCGCACGGACCCAGTAAAAATCACCATTTTTCCGGCGATTTTTAACCATCCCCGTCCAGCTGTCTCCCTGCTGTAAAGTGGCCCACATATCGGCAAACGCTTCGGGTGGCATATCGGGATGGCGAATAAGATTATGCGCCTCGCCCATTAACTCTTGTTCGGCAAAACCACAGGCTTTAATAAAAGCAGAATTGGCATAAGTAATATGGCTGTGAATATCGGTGGTCGACATCAAAGCCTCTCCGTCCCTGAGAAGATGCTCCTGCTGCGTAACAGGGTTGTTAACTCTCATATAAATCCCAAGCTGTAAAAGAGAAGAGTGCCAGCGAGCGTGGCAAAAGGTATGCGATGTTGTTATTTATTGGCGCGATGCGCTGCAGTGTGCGGCGATATATTCTGCCGAATGAGGTAAATAAGAAAGGACTATTTGATAAGCGGCGAAAATGAAAATTAATTTGTCATTAACTTAGGCGTTAATTGTAAAAGCGCTGTAGTTTATTTTGTTATGGCAGAAAGATTCTATTTCCCAAAGGTAAATTAAGCGCTCTTTTTAAATTTAAGATAAATAACGCCAACCCTATTAAAAACCGTTGGCGTTATTGTTGGACTTTAGCTGGCTTTACGGCGCAGCAGCTTAAAGGCGACAAACAGGAACACTATCCAGGCCGGCAGCAGCATCGCAGACAGACGCATACCGTCGATGGTACACATCAGCCCCAGCACCATCATCATAAAGGCAATACACAGATAGTTACCGAACGGGTACAGCAGCGCCCTGAAGCTGGTTTCATGCCCCTGGCTGCGCATTGCCCGACGGAACTTAATGTGCGCCAGCGAGATCATGATCCAGTTCAGCAGCAGGGTCGCCACCACCAGCGCCATCAGCAGACCAAAGGCCTCATGCGGCAGCAGGTAGTTTAAAACGACAACCAGCGAAGTGATTGCGCCAGACAGCAGCAGCGAATTCACCGGCACGCCGCCACGGCTGACTTTCGCCAGGAATTTTGGCGCATTACGCTGCACGGACAGCCCGAACAGCATGCGGCTGTTGGAATACACGCCGCTGTTATAAACGGACAGCGAAGCCACCAGAATCACGAAGTTGAGCGCCGAGGCAACCACATTACTGTTCAGCTCGTGGAAAATCATCACGAACGGG
Source organism: Cedecea sp. P7760 (assembly GCF_013386425.1). Lineage (NCBI taxonomy): Bacteria > Pseudomonadati > Pseudomonadota > Gammaproteobacteria > Enterobacterales > Enterobacteriaceae > Cedecea > Cedecea sp. P7760. The sequence continues at coordinate 113,665 of NZ_JACARU010000023.1, forward strand.
CTGCTGCTGGACTTAATTTCCAGCCACGGATAGAGCGAAAGCAGCACCACCAGCGAGCCGATATAAAACAGCAGAATACGGTAAACCACCTGGTTAACCGCCTTCGGGATGGTGGTCTGCGGCGAGCGCGCTTCCGCCGCCGTAATGCCGATAAGCTCCAGGCCGCCGAACGAGAACATGATCACCGCCAGCGACAAAATCAGCCCGTGCCAGCCCGTGGCGAGGAAGCCGCCGTGCTGCCAGAGGTTGCTGACGCTCGCCCTTTCGCCACCGTGCCCGGAGGCCAGCAGCCAGATACCGAAGCCAATCATGCCGACAATCGCCAGCACCTTAATGAGCGCAAACCAGAACTCCATCTCGCCATACAGGCGCACGTTCACCAGGTTCGCGGCGTTAATCACCACGAAGAACAGGGCCACCCACGTCCAGGTCGGCACGTCCGGGAACCAGTACTGCATATAAATGCCGCCGGCGGTCAGCTCCGCCATGCCGACCAGCACGAACATCACCCAGTAGTTCCAGCCGGACAGGAACCCGGCGAAAGGCCCCCAGTACTTATAGGCAAAATGGGAAAACGAACCAGAAACCGGCTCTTCAACCACCATTTCACCAAGCTGACGCATGATCAGAAACGCGATGATCCCCGCCACGCCGTAGCCCAGCAGTACGGCAGGCCCCGCCATTTGGATCGCCGGGCCAATGCCGAGAAAAAGTCCTGTGCCAATAGCGCCGCCCAGCGCAATCAGCTGAATATGGCGGTTCTGCAACCCGCGCTGTAATTGATGGCCATCCTCCGGCCCCGCATTCTGGCCCTGTGGCTCAGATGCGACTGACGTGTTTTTCACGCCCTGCTCCTTTGTGATTTGTCAAAGGGGCACCTTTTAACATTTGGCGTCGGGAGTGGCAAGGAATGGTTACACTTCGAAAATACCCCTCCAGGAATGTTATGCAGGCTCCTGGGCGAAAATCAGCTTCAGCACAAATCATTCTCTTCCCCCGCGCAAAGGAACAAATCGCTATAAGGCATAGCATTTCGTTGTTAGACAGTGACAATTCCGGCTTTTATCTTTCGTCATGATTTGTAAATTTTACAGCAAAAAATCTTGAGGGAATGCTATTGGCCAGGTTACTTGACGCATTACAAACAAAACCCACGCGCTTTCGCCTGGCATTACAGGCAGCCCTGATTAGCAGCGTGGTGGTTTTCTCCGGCGCAGCAGCAGCCGATGACATTTTAAAAGAAGGCATCACGCCCGCCACCGACGCAAGCCAGATCCCTGCCACCGCTAAGCTTCGCAAAGACACGGTTGTGGCCGGGATCTCTGAACCACAGGGCATCTTTAACCCTTACTTCTTCGTTAACGGCTGGGATGAAAACGTCACCAACGTCATTTTCTCGCGCCTGATTGACTGGGACAGCCACGGCAACCTGGTGCCAGGCCTCGCCGAAAGTTGGAAAGTCAGCCCGGACGGCAAGGTCTACACCATCAAGCTGCGCCCTGACCTGACCTTTAGCGACGGCTCTCCGCTCACCGCCGAAGACGTCGCGTTCACCCTCACCGTGCTGTATGACCCGAAATATGACGGCGATACCGACATTACGCTGGCCAACATTGCCGGCGGTGCAGATTACAAAGCCGGGAAAGCCGACCGCGTCAGCGGCCTGAAGGTTATTGACCCGCTTACGCTGCAGGTCACCACCACCCAACCGGGCGCAACCACGCTGGGCAAGATTGGCGGCCCGGTACTGTCGAAAGCTTACTACGGCAAAGGCTACCAGCCCGGCAACCTGGATTACCTGCGTACCCTGCACGGTAAACCGCTGGGCAACGGTCCTTATGTTTACGATAAGTACATTCCGGGGCAGGAAATTCGCTTCCACGCCAACACCCATTTCTACCGCGGCACGCCGCCAACGCCGCGCTTTATCTACCGCGTGACTAACCCGTCCACCAACTTCCAGCTGTTCCAGACCGGCGAGACGGATTACGACGCCTTTACCTCACGCCCGGACGATATTGAACAGCTGAAACTGCTGGGCTTCGCCAATATCAACCTTTACGGCTCCAGCGACTACAGCAAGGTTGAATTCAACGTTCGTCGCCCGGCGCTGCAGGACGTAAAAGTCCGCCAGGCACTGATCTACGGCCTGGATCGCCAGAAGCTGATCGACGTGGTTTACCAGGGCTACGGCACTGTCGCCAACGAACCGATCTCGCCGATCTCCTGGGCCTATAACCCGGAAGGCGTAAATCCGTATAAATTCGATCCTACGCAAGCGAAAAAGCTGCTGGATGAAGCGGGCTGGAAACCAGGCCCGGACGGCATCCGCGTGAAGGACGGCAAACGTCTGGAACTGACGCTGCTGGCGAGCAAAAAAGTGCTGAACGACGCGCTGATCCCGATCGCTAAAGAGAACTGGCAGCAAATCGGCGTGCTGCTGAAGCCGCAGGTCGTCGACTTCAACGCCCTGATGGCACAGCGTAAAGCGGGCAACTACGATCTGGCCTCCTTCAGCACCAGCACGCTGAACGATCCGCACGACGGCGTCTGGGACTTCTACAGCAATGAAGCGAAGGCCTCCGGCTACAGCAATGCGCAGGTCGATAAGCTGATAAACGACGGCAACGCCACGCTGGATGAAGAGAAGCGTAAAGCTATCTACCACGAGCTGTATAAGGTGCTGGCTGCGGATCCACCGGCGATTCTGCTCGGCAACCGCAAAATACTGTCCGCCAGCAGCGCCCGCGTCACCGGCTTTAAGCCGGACATCTACAACGGCCTGACCGGCAGCCTGCCGGATGTGAAAATCGTTAAGTAATGCAGTAAACCTCGCCGCCGCCCTTTTACCGGGGCGGCGGCAGTGAGAACGTAATGAAAAATTTTATTCTGCGCCGCCTGCTGCAAACCCTGCCGATGCTGCTGCTCGCCTCGTTTATTATCTTTATGCTGTTCGCGAAAACGCCCGGCGACTTTATCGACGGGAATATTACGCTGACCGCCGCCCGCGTCGCCGAGCTAAAGGCTATTTACGGCCTCGACCAGCCGCTGTTCACCCGCTATATCCACTGGCTTGGTCAGCTCATGACCGGCGACTTAGGCTTCTCTTTGCAATACCAGATTCCGGTCAGCCAGCTGCTAAACCAGTACATCTGGAACTCTTTCCTGCTGGCCTCCATCGCGCTGGTGTTTTACTGGGGCATTGGCCTGGCGGTGGGCATTGTCTCGGCCATGAAGCCCAACTCGCTGTTTGACCACCTGGTGAGCGTGCTGGTGTTCGCCGCCATGTCTTTCCCGACCTTTTTCCTCTGCCTGTTGCTTATCAAATGGTTCGCGGTGGATCTGCACTGGCTACCGGTCGGCGGCATGACCAATACCGGCAGCGACGCAACCGGCTCGGCCTACGTCGTGCAGGTTGCCGCCCACCTTGTGCTGCCCGTCCTCGCCCTGGTGATGCTGCAGGCAGGCAGCCTGACGCGCTATTTCCGCGCCAGCATGCTGGACGTAGTAAAGATGGACTTTATCCGCACCGCCCGCGCCAAAGGGCTGCGCGAGCGCACCGTTATCCTCAAACACGCCCTGCGCAACGCGCTGCTGCCGATCATCACCCTGCTGGGCTTTGAGCTGCCGGGGCTGTTTTCAGGCGCGATCATTACCGAAAAAGTCTTTAACTGGCCGGGCGCGGGCCACATTCATATTGATTCACTCGCCGCCCGTGATTACCCGGTGCTGATGGGCTTCACGCTGTTTCTGGCGGTGCTGACGATCCTCGGCAACCTGATTGCCGATGTGCTTTACGCGTGGGCCGACCCGCGCATTCGTGTGAGGTCGTGATGTTAAGCTCTCTGTTTTCTACCAATCGCCGCCTGCGCAAGGCGGAAATCCCGGCGCTGGCGCAGGTCACGCCTTCGCCGTGGCGTCAGGCCTGGCAGGCGCTGAGGCGCAACCATCTGGCGATGTTGTGCCTGATTTTGCTGATGGTGATGGCGGTATGGTGCGCGTTTGGGCCGCTCTGGTCGCCGTGGAAAGACGACGCCACCGACGCGCTGATGATCAACAAACCGCCGGGCGAAGTGCACTGGCTGGGCACCGACTTCCTCGGGCGTGACGTCTACACCCGCCTGCTGCTTGCCGGGCGCATCTCGTTAATCATCGGCCTGTTGACCATGCTGCTATCGGTCACCCTCGGCTACCTGCTCGGCGCGGTTTCCGGCTACCTGGGCGGCTGGACCGACAAACTGATTATGCGCCTGGCAGATCTGGTGATGACCATTCCCAGCCTGCCGCTGCTGATCGTCGCGGGCGCGATGCTGTCGGAGCTCGACTTCTCGCCGGACTCGCGTATTTACATGGTGGTCATCATGCTGAGCCTGCTGGAGTGGCCGAAGCTGGCGCGCCTGGTGCGCGGGCAAATCCTTTCTCTGCGCGAACGCGACTTTATGCTGGCAACTCGCGTGCTGGGCCTATCCGCCCGCCGTCGCCTGTTCGGCCACCTGCTGCCGAACACCATTCCAATTCTGGTGGTCATGGCCACCATGGCGGTGGCAAACGCCATTCTGATGGAGTCGGCGCTGAGCTACCTGGGCCTCGGCGTCGTGCCGCCCACCCCTTCCTGGGGCAATATGATGGACAGCGCCAACAGCCTGATCGACTTCCAGCGCCGCCCGTGGTTATGGATGCCGCCGGGAATAGCCATTTTTATCACCGTGATCGCGATTAACGTGCTGGGCGACGGCCTGCGCGACGCGCTGGACCCGAAAATGAAGCGAGGCGTGAAATGAGCGAAGCGCTGATTGAGTTTAACAACCTCTCCCTCTCCTTCGCCGGAGAGCAGGGCCGCGTGCGCGCCGTGCAGGACGTGTCGTTTACCGTTCATGCCGGGCAAACCGTTGGCGTCGTCGGGGAGTCCGGCTGCGGCAAAAGCGTGACCGCCATGTCGCTGATGGGTTTACTCCCTCCACAGGCCGCGCGGATTGACGGCGGCGAGATCCTCTTTCAGGGCAAGAACCTGCTCGGCCTTAAGCCTGCGCAAATGGCAGATTTACGCGGCAACGAGCTGGCGATGATTTTCCAGGAGCCGATGACCGCCCTGAATCCGGTGCTGACCATCGGCGATCAGCTTTGTGAGCCGCCGATCCGTCATCGCGGAGAAACGCCGAAAGTCGCCTGGAACCTGGCGACACAAATGCTGACCGACGTCGGGCTGGCGCGAGCGGAGAGCCTGATGGCCAGCTATCCGCATCAGCTCTCCGGCGGCATGCTGCAACGGGTAATGATCGCCATGGCGCTGAGCTGCCGGCCAAAACTGCTGATCGCCGATGAGCCCACCACGGCGCTGGACGTGACCGTTCAGGCTCAGATCCTCCGCCTGCTGCGGGATCAGGCGCGCCAGCACCACATGGCGCTGATGCTGATCACCCACGATCTCGGCGTTATCGCCCAAATGGCGGAACACGTCGTGGTGATGTATGCCGGGCGCATCGTCGAACAAGGGCCAACGGCTGACGTACTCCGCCATCCGCTGCACCCGTATACCAAAGGGCTGATCGCTTCCCGGCCGGTGCCCGGCGAGCGCCGCCGCAGGCTCTATTCTATCCCCGGTCAGGTCCCCGATTTGGCTGCCCTGCCGCCTTACTGCGCCTTTACCGACCGCTGCGAGCACGCCACCGATCGCTGCCGCCAGGGCATTCCGGCGCTGCTCGGCCAGCGGCGTCAGGCCGCCTGTTTCTACAGCGAGTTAGCGGAGTCCGCATCGTGAACAATCAGTACGTTATTGAAGTCGAAGGACTCAAAAAACACTTCCCGCTACGTGACGGGCTGTTCGGCCAGCAAACCGGCGAGCTGCGTGCGGTCGACGGCGTCAGCTTTAACATTCGTCAGGGCACGATTTTCGGCCTGGTAGGCGAGTCCGGCAGCGGGAAAACCACCGTTGGGCGCACCCTGCTCGGTCTGTATGACAAAACCGCCGGCAGCGTGAAATATCGCGGCAAAGAGCTAAGCGAGCTGAGCGCCAAAGAGACGCGGGCGCTGCGGCCTAAAATTCAGCTCGTCTTTCAGGATCCCTACAGCTCGCTAAACCCGCGCATCCGCGTAGGAGACGCCATCGGCGAGGCGATGCTGGAGCACAAGCTTTGCACCCGCACCGAGCTGCGGGATAACGTGTTGGAAGTAATGAAGATTTGCGGCCTTTCGCCTCAGCATTACAACCGCTTCCCGCACGAGTTCTCCGGCGGCCAGCGCCAGCGCATTGGCATCGCCCGCGCGCTGATCCTAAACCCCGATTTTATTATCGCGGATGAACCGATTTCGGCGCTCGACGTTTCCATTCAGGCGCAGATCATCAATCTTTTTTCCGATCTGCGCGACGAACGCGGCGTGACGTTCCTGTTTATCTCGCACGATCTCGGCGTGGTGGAACACCTGTGCGACGACGTGGCGGTCATGTACCTCGGCCAGCTGGTGGAAACCGCCAGCCGCGACGTGCTATTCAGTCAGCCGCTGCATCCGTATACCCAGGCGCTGCTGGCCGCGGTCCCGACGTTGGATCCAAACAGCGAGCCGGTGGCCGCTATTCAGGGCGAAATCCCCGATCCTTCTCGCCCGCCTTCCGGCTGCCGCTTCTCCTCACGCTGCCCGCTGGTTACCGACCGCTGCCGCCAGGAAGTCCCCGTGCTGCGTGAAGTGGGCCACGCTCACCGCGTCGCGTGCCATTTGGTTTAGATCCACGATTCAGGCAGACAGCGGCCTGACCACGCTGTCTGCCACCACTTTCCCGGACTCCAGCTTAATTAGCCTGTCCGCCAGCGGGAAATAGTGGTCGTCGTGGGTAATGGCGAGCACCGTTTTGCCCTCCGCTTTTAACATTGGCAGCAGCACCTTGTAGAACACCTCTTTAAAGCCGGGATCCTGGTCCGCCGCCCACTCGTCAAACAGATAGAAAGGCCGGTTTTCCAGCCAGGCCTGCAGCAGCGCGAGGCGTTTACGCTGCCCCTGGGAAAGCGCGGTTGTCGAAAAACGCCCGTCGCGGAAGGCCACTTTGTGGTCGAGCTTCAGCAGATGCAGCAGCTTATTCACCTGGTCCACCGTGCGCTCATGCACGTTGTCCACGTCATCAAACAGGAAGAAGTCATTGAACACCACGGCGAAGTGCTGGCGGTAGATTTCACGCTGCTCCGCCGTAACCTGCATACCGTTAAGCCTGATTTCACCGCCGTCCGGCGGGTAAAGGCCAACCAGCAAATTCGCCAGCGTGGTTTTCCCGCTGCCGTTGCCGCCCACCAGAAAGACCAGCTCGCCCCGGGTGAAGCAAAGATTGAGCGGCCCGAGGGTAAAACGTTCACCCTCCTCGCCCTGATATTCGTAGCGAATGTCCGTCAGCTCGAGGCTGTCAAAATGGGGCGGCCTTTTCAGCGGCAGCAGCTTTTCCTGCGGCAGATCGGCTTTAAGCTGGGCGATTCGCTGGAGCGCGATGCGGGCGCTGGTCAGCGTTGGCAAGGCCGAGAGCACGCCTTCTACCGGCACAATCATGTACAGAAAAATCATCGTGTAGCCGGTCATCACCGCCGGGCCAAGCGCCAGGGACTCCCGCAGCCAATAAAGCACCACGCCGATAAACGCGAAGAACAGCACGCTGCCCCAGCTTTTTGCCAGGCCGTAAAACACGTAGCCCCGCGTGCGTTCGAGGCGAACCGCTTCGATATTTTCGCTCAGCGGCCCGTCGACGAAATGCCGCCTGCGCGGTGGGTTAAGGCGAAACTCACGTCCGCCGTCGAACAGTTTCTTGCACTGGGCAATCAGCGTATCTTCCCGCTGCCGTGAGCTACGCAGCAGCCCCAGCGCTTTGCCGTGGGCGGCGCGATAGCCCATTGCCCCCAGGCCTAGCACCAGCAGCGCCAGCAGCAAAACCTGCCACGACAGCGTGCCGAGGTAGATCAGGCAGCCGACAATCGCCGCCCCATAGATAAGCAGCCCCGGCAGGCTGACGAAAAAGACCACCAGCGTGTCGAGATCCTGCGTCAGAATAGACACCGCCTTTGCCATGCCGGTTTTCTCCAGCTGTGCCCAGGCGGTTTGGCTGACGTGATTCACTACGTCTTTACGCAAGGTCGCCTTCACCTTTTGCCCGAGCCACATAAACAGCGTTTCAGCCAGCACGCGAGTGGTGAGCATCAGCGCGGCAAGAAGCACAAACTTCAGCGCCACATCGGCCAGCCCATCGGGCGGCAGCGTCAGGCTATGGTTGATCACCGCCAGCAGCGAGGCGTTGCTGAGCCCGCTGACCACGCTGGCAAAGGCAGCCAGTGCCAGCCAGCCGCCCACCAGGCGGAACAGCATCATTAACAGAGACATTGTTGCTTCCTTTTCGACATTACTCTCCCGGCGCTATTGTTGATGTGTATGCGCCCGGCTACGGATCAGCGGCCATACCAGCAGCGGTACGCCGACCAGCGACGCCACCAGCCCCACGGGCAGCTGACGCGGATAAAGAAAATTGCGGCCCATCCAGTCCGCCAGCACCATAATCAGCGCGGACAGCAGCGCGGCGGTGAACAGCTGCGCCATCGGGCGTTTTGCCCCCATCTTGCGCGCCAGGTGCGGCCCCAGCAGCCCGACAAACGACACAGGGCCGACGATCAGCGTGGCAAGCCCGGTCATCAAGGCGGCCAGCGCCAGCACGCTAATCCTCGCTTTCGCCACGTTCACGCCTAGCGAGCCGCTCACCTGCCCGAGGGGCAACAGCAGCAGCCAGCGTTTGCAGAGTGGAGAAAGCGCAAGCAGCACCAGCATGGCGAAGAACACGCCGATGGCGATGCCGTTGTTGACGTAGTAAGTGCTGCCGGTCATCAGCTGCAGCAGCATTGAGCTGGCCTGGCGGTTATTGAGCATCACGATGCTGGCGATGGCCTGGAACAGCGCGTTCAGCGCCAGGCCGTTCAGCAGCACCCGCTGCGGGTTAAAGGCGCTCTGGCGGCTGCTCCACAGCGTCACCAGCAGGCTTATTAATGCCCCGGCAGCGCTGCTGAGGATCATCAGCCCCGTGCCTCCGCCAGGAAACAGCAGCAGAAACGCCGTCACGCCCATGGCCGCCCCGCCGCCGATGCCGAGGATCTCCGGGCTTGCCAGCGGGTTGCCGCTGATGCGCTGCATCAGCACGCCCGCCGAGGCTAACAAGGCTCCGGCGCTTAATGCCGCCAGCAGCCGCGGGAGCCGCATCGGCAGCAGAGCGTGCTGTTCCGCAAGCGTCGTCCAGTGCCAGCCGTGCAGCCCCTGCCCGACAAACAGCGACAGCACGATAGCCACCAGCAGCAGCGCAAAGGCCATGCCCGCCGGGAAGCGCCCGCCACCCGCCTCGCCTTCCCAGGCCGAAGGCGTGGTGTCCAGCACCTGATGCCGGGCTTTAGAGGCCAGCAGGATCAGCAGCGGCCCGCCGGTTAAGGCGGTTAGCATGCCGACGGGCAGCAGTTGCCCGTCCAGCAGCGTAATGCGACTCACGCAAAGGTCGGTGAACCACAGCAAACCGGCGCCGATAAGCAGCGAATGGCAGAGCATTTGCCGCGTGGTTCGCGCCCCACCTGACCGGGCCAGGTGCGGTGCGGCGAGCCCGATAAAACCAATCACCCCGACGCTATTAATGATGAAAGCGCTCATCACTAAAGCCAGCGCCATCGCCGCCGAACGGATCAGCAGCGGAGAAGCCCCTAAGCTGCTTACCATCGCCTCCGGCAGCCTGAGCAGCGCCAGCGGGCGAAGTAACAGCAGCAATGCCAGCAAGCAAAGCCCCAGCCAGGGCAGGATCGTCGTCACGCCGTCCCAGTCCTGCTGCGCCAGCGAGCCGCCGCCCCACATCAGCACCGACAGCAGAAAACGATCGTTGATTACCGCCATGATCATCGTCAGCGAGCCACACCACAGGTTGACCAGCATCCCCGCCTGAATCATCACCAGCGGCGACAGGCGCTGCCGCCACGCAAGCAGCAGAACCAGCAGCAAAGCGGCAAGTTCCCCGGTAATCACCACGCCGGTGCGCGCCGTTAGCAGCGTGGCCGGGAACCACATCGAAGCCACGCCTAAAGCCAGCGTCGCACCGGAGGTCATGCCGAGGGTAATCGGCTCCGCCAGCGGATTGCGCAGCGCCCGCTGCATCAGCCAGCCGCAAATCGCCAGCCCCGCGCCGCCGAGCCACGCCATCACCTGCTGCGGGAACCACATGGAATGCAGGATCACCGCCTGCGCATCCGGCATCTGCGAGCTGAACAGCACGCTCAGGCCGTGAACAAGCCCGCCGTGCTGCGCCACGCTTTGCAGCGCCACGATCAGGCTTGTCGCCCAGAGTGCGGCTATCAGCAGCCAGGAAGCCGTCGTTTTTCCCGTCTCAGCCACGTTGCCACCCCGTCACAATTTGCCCCAGCGCATCGGCGATGCGCGTCGCCGTCACCAGCGCGCCGCCGGAATTGAATTTTTGCGCAGGGAAAGCCAGCTGAGGCTGAGAAGTGAGCGGCAGGCGCTGCCACAGCAATGAACTTTGCCAGCGCTGAATCAGCGGCAGCTGGCCATCTTCCGGCAACAGAATCAGCCCGGCATCTTCTGCACCGATGCGCGCCAGCTCGACCATCGCTTCTCCCTGGGAATTAACACCGCCTTGCCAGGCATTACGGAACCCGCAGCGGGTTAAGACATCTCCCACAAGGCTGCCTGCGCCGTATAGCCGCATATGCAGGGCGTCTATCGGCGTGGCGATCAGTAGCGGACGTCGATAAGCTTCAGCCGCTGCTCGGGCACGAAGCGCGGCCAGCTCAAAAGCAGCCGTAACCTCACGAGCCTGAGGTTCACGCTGCAGCACGGTAGACAGCTTATTGAGGGCGATTTGCCATTCGGCGAGGCTGCCGGTTGGCAGGGTAAGCGTCGGCGCGATGCGCTCCAACTGGGGCTTGAGCAGCGCATGGCCTGGGGTGATCGCCATAAGATCGGGCTTCAGCGCGTACAGCGTTTCGAGGTTCGGCTGAAACAGCAGGCCAATATCCACCACGCTGGCGGGCAGTTCCGGGGTGCCAATCAGCTTACGGTACCAGTCGGGAGCAGAAACCGACTGCGGCGTGACGCCGAACGCCAGAATCAGCTCGGTCAGCCCCCAGTCGAGCACGGCCACGCGCTGCGGAGGACCTGAAACGGCACCAGCCGCCCCGATAAACGGGGCAGCCAGCGCAAAGGTTAGTAAACGTCTGCGGGAGAGCATTCGCTTACCACTGGTAGCTTAACGTGGCCACGTACTGACGCTTAACCGCGTACTCACAGCCGTTGTTCTGGCAGGCGGCGAGGTAAGTTTTGTTCGTCAGGTTGGCGGCGTTAAGCGCGACCTGCCACTGGCGGTACTGCCAGCCAATGCGGGCGTCATACACCGTAGCGCCCGGCACCTGCAGCGAGTTGTCGGTCGTGGCATAGCTTGGGCCGACGTAACGCACGCCACCGCCGAGGGAGAAGCCGTCCAGCGGGCCGCTGAACGCGTACTGGCTCCAGAGTTTAGCCAGGTTGCGTGAAATCCCCGTGGGGTGTTTGCCTTCGCTGCCGTCGTTCGCTTGCAGCACTTCCGGATCGGTCAGCGAGTAAGAAGCGAGGATCTGCCAGGCTGGCGTAACGTTAATTTTGCCTTCCAGCTCGATCCCACGGGAGCGGATCTCGCCGGTCTGCACGCTGTAGTTCACGTGATCGGGATCCGGCGTGGCGACGTTAGTCTGGCGCAGATCGAACAGCGCAAGCGTAAACAGCGCGTCCATCCCAACCGGATCGTATTTCAGCCCGACTTCGGTCTGCTTGCCTTTGGTTGGCTTAAACGCGTTACCGTTAAAGTCGGTACCGGCGCCTGGTACGAACGAGGTCGAGTAGCTGATGTATGGCGCAATGCCGTTATCAAAGTGGTACAGCAGCCCCGCGCGGCCGGTTGTCGCGTAGTCGTTGCGAGTCTGGTGAGTGTCGTTCAGCAGGTTAGTGGCTTTGGTTTGCGCGCTGTCGTAGCGCCCCGCCAGGCTCATCACCCAGTTGTCCAGCGCCAGCTGATCCTGCAGGTAAAGCCCCGTTTGATCCATCGTCGAATGGCTGCTGCTGGTGAACTCAGGCACTTCAACCGGCGTGCTGTAGTCCGGGTGGAGGTAATTCAGCGGCGAAGCGTCGCCGTAGCCCGCCCGGCTGCGCACCGAAGAGTGCATCACGTCCACGCCAAGCAGCGCGGTGTGCGACACCGGGCCGGTATCGAAACGGAATTCAGCCTGGTTATCCGCCGCAAAGTTACTCATCGTCTCGGTGAGGTTCATGGAGTAACGGTCCACCAGCGGCTGGGTCGCGTAGGTGCCGAACGGGTACACCATGCGGTAATCCGCGCTGCTGCTGCTGTAGCGGACGTTCTGGCGCAGGGTGACGCTGTCGTTCAGCTCGGTGCGGAACTGGTAGCCGATGCTGCCCTGCCTGCGGGTGTAGGAGTCAAATCCAGGCTGGCCGCCGTAGAAATCCGTGCCGATGTGGCCGTTCGGGTTGTTCACCAGCGTGCCCTGCATCGGCAACATATTGTAGAAGCCGGTATCGGGGTCCTGGCGCAGCTGCGCCAGCAGCGTCAGGCTGGTGCGGTCGTTCGGCTGCCAGGTGACGGACGGCGCAATATCGTAGTGCTGGTAGCGGGTGTGATCGACCTGGGTTTTGGTATCGAAGAAGGTGCCCGCTACGCGGCCGAGCCACTCTTTGCTGTCGGTCAGCGGGCCGGTGACGTCAAAGCCGGTACCGAACTGGCTGTTATTCCCGGCGCTGACGTAAACCTGGCCGCCCGGCTGGGCCTGAGGCGTTTTGCTGACGAGGTTCACCACGCCGCCAGGGTTCGCCTGGCCGTAAAGCACCGAAGCCGGTCCTTTGACCACTTCAATGCGGGAGAGCAGGAACGGGTCCCACGCCGGGCGGCTCCACCAAGCTTCACGCGGCAGGCGCAGGCCGTCCAGATATTCGTCGGCCTCAAAGCCGCGCACCATGATGGTATCAAAGCGGGTATCCGGCCCTGCGCTTTCGGAAGAAACGCCCGCCACATAGCGCAGCGTCTCCGGGATGTTCTTTGCCGCCATGGCCGCGATTTGCGCCTGGGTCACCACCGAAATACTCTGCGGCGTGCGGCTAATCAGCGAGCTGGATTTGGTGCCCGCCACCGCCTCATGCGCCACAATGCTGGTTTCATCTTCCTGGCCGGAAGAAGAAGGTGCCGTGGCCGTAACGACCATCGTGCCATCCTGCGTAGCAGGCTTGTCCGCTGCCTGGGCAAAGCCCGCGCACGCCGCAAAGACTGCACAACTTAACGCCTTTAAAGGCATGTTCCCGTTTACCCATCCGCCCTGTTTCATATCGACCGTATCATGTTATAAGAAGAGGATCGAAATGATAATTATTCACCTTTAAAAGAGAAGAGCACCCGTGGCAGAATAGCGCGATCGGATGGAGGGATATCGCAAAGCGGACAGAGATTGTCTTAACGCGCTACTGCGTCATGAAATGGCGAGAATCGGACGAACGGCAGGCAACAGATGATAAAGCAAGGCACACAGCAGAGTCCGCAGGAAGCGTTGCTGGAAGTACGAGAACTCCATTATAGCGCAGGAAGCCAGGAACCGTTTCACGCCCACGAACAGGGCCAGCTGATTTACCCGGTCAGCGGCGTGGCGAAGATCCGCAGCGAGCAAAACGTCTGGGTCGTCGCCCCCGGCCACGCGCTCTGGCTGCCGGGGCGCCTGCCGCACGGCTTAGAGGCCATCGGCAAAGTGGTGACCCACAACCTGTACATGACGCCTGCAGCCTCGGCCGCGTTCAGCCGCCACAGCCGCAGCCTGGCCGTCACGCCGCTGTTTCAGTCCCTCACCGTGGCGGGGCTGGAAAAGCCAGCTGACCCTCAGCGCCTCTGGCTGCTGCATGACCTGCTGCACAACGAACTGCTGCGCCTGCAGGACATCGCCCTGTGCCACATCACCCTACCCCACGACCGCCGCATTCGCCAGCTTTGCGACGCGCTGTGCAGCGACCTTTCCCAGCGCGAAACCCTCGCCTGGTGGGGCAAGCGGGTTGGTGCGAGCGAAAGAACCCTGTCGCGGCTGTTCCGGGAAGAGACGCAGCTCAGTTTTACCGAATGGCGGCAGCAGATGCACCTGGTGGAAGCCGTCTGCCATCTTGCACGCGGCACCACCATCAGCACGCTCTCCAGCACGCTCGGCTACGCCAGCAGCAGCGCGTTTATCGCTATGTTCCGGAAAAAGCTGGGCGTTTCTCCGCAGAGGTATATTGGCCGCTATCTCTGACACGGCTTTTACAATCCTGTTCCTTCGGCGATAATCAGCGTTTGCGCCCCGGACCGGAACAACCATGAGCGACACGAAGCCCCCGCAAACAACGGCCAAACGCCCGATGAAACTCAGCACCTCGGTGACGCTGATGCTGTGCGCCGTCATCGGCTCGGTGCTGCTTGTGGTCTATGCGCTGTATTTTATTCAGATAAGCAACGCCACCCGCAGCGGCCTGAAAGACACCGCGCTGGCGGTGGCGAGAACCCTGGCCGACGACCCGACCATCAAATACGGCCTGACGCAGCCGCACGGCAAAGACATTATTCCACCGGTCGCCACCCGCGTGCAGGAACGTAACGATCTGCTGTTCGTGGTGGTGACCGACATGAACGGCATCCGCTTTTCGCACCCTCAGCCCGGCAATATTGGCTCCCATTTTATCGGTGATGACATTTTCCCGGCCCTGGAAGGCAAAGAGAACGTCTCGATCAACCACGGCGTGCTGGCAGAGGCTTTACGCGTATTTACCCCGGTTTATGACGAGCAGCATAAGCAGATTGGCGTGGTGGCCATCGGTATTTCGCTCAGCAAAGTGGACGAGCAGATCAGCAAAAGCCGCTGGAGCGTGCTCTGGACGGTGTTGTTCAGCGCCCTGTTCGGCTCGCTCGGCACCTGGGTGCTGGTGCGCGTGCTGAAGCGCATTCTGTTCGGCTTCGAACCGTATGAAATTTCCGCGCTGTTCGAGCAGCGCCAGGCGATGCTTCAGTCCGTTAAAGAGGGCATTATCGCCGTTGACCGCGAGGGCCGGGTAACGCTCATCAACCACGCGGCGCGCAAGCTGCTGCTCTCCCCGGACGATTTCCGCCTCGGCAAAACCGTGCCGCCGGGGCCGCTGGTGGCGACGCTGTGCGAAGTGCTCCACACCGGCACGTCAATTCAGGACAGGCAAATCATCAGCTACGGCCGGCTGGTATTGTGTAATGCCGTGCCAATTCGTATAAATAACCAGGTGATCGGCGCCATCAGCACCTTCCGCGATAAAACGGAAATCAATTTGTTGACCCAGCGTGTAGACGGCATGGTGAATTATGTCGACGCGCTGCGCGAGCGCTCACACGAGTTTATGAACAAGCTGCACGTGATCCTCGGCCTGCTGCAGCTTAAGCATTACGACAAGCTTGAAGAGTACATTCTGCAAACCGCGAGCAATTACCAGACGGAAATTGGCACGCTGCAGAGCAAAATTAAGTCGCCGGTGATTGCCGGGTTCCTGATTGGCAAGATTAACCGCGCGCGTGAAGCGGGCCATCACCTGGCGCTTGCAGAGGAATGCCAGTTGCCGGACAACCCGAACGAGCTGCAGGTGATGGCGCTGATTACCGCGCTGGGCAACCTGATAGAAAACGCGCTGGACGCGATGAGCGGCCAGCCTGACGGCGAAGTCGGCGTCCTGCTGCATTACCAGAACGGCGTGCTGAGCGTCGAAGTGAGCGACGACGGGCCGGGCATCGAGCCGGACCATATTCAGTCTATTTTTGACAAAGGCTACTCCACCAAAGGCGAGCAGCGTGGCGTAGGCCTGTTCCTCGCCCGGCAGCAGATTGAGCGGCTTGGCGGCAGTATTCAGGTGGAGTCAGAACCCGGCGTCTTCACCCAATTCTTTGTGCAGTTACCCTGGGATAGTGAAAGGAACAATGCGTGATTAATGTCTTAATTGTTGATGATGATGCGATGGTCGCGGAGCTTAACCGCGCCTACGTCAGCCAAATCCCGGGCTTTAGCTGCTGCGGTTCCGCCTCCACGCTGAAACAGGCGCGGGAGATGGTCAGCAACCCGGAGTTAAAAATAGATTTAATTCTGCTGGATGTGTATATGCAGCAGGATAACGGCCTGGATCTGCTGCCTACGCTGCGTGAAGCGGGGCAAACCATCGACGTGATCGTTATCTCGTCGGCGGCCGACGCGGCCACCATCCAGAAGTCGATGCACTACGGCGTGGTCGATTACCTGATTAAACCGTTCCAGTTCCCGCGCTTTGAAGAGGCGCTAACCAACTGGCGCGAGAAGAAAAACCTGATGGGCACCCATAAGTATTATGAGCAGGCTGACGTCGACCGTCTGCTGCACGGTGGCTCGCCGGTGGTGGCGGACGCCAAGCGCCTGCCGAAGGGGCTGACGCCGCAAACGCTGCGCACCATTTGCCAGTGGATCGACACGCACCCAACGGAAGAGTTCTCCACCGACGAGCTGGCGGCGGCGGTGAATATCTCTCGCGTGTCATGCCGTAAGTATTTGATCTGGCTCGCACAGATTAATATTCTGTTCACCAGCATTCACTACGGCATGACCGGCCGCCCGGTTTACCGCTACCGCCTGCAGGTTGAGCAGCTTGGCCTGCTTAAGCAGTACTGCCAGTAATCAGTTGGTAGCCGTCAGCCAGTAACGTAAAGCGGAACTGGCTGGCGGAAGAGAGAATAATCTCTCGCCTTTTGGTCACAAAAATCGCCTCGATATCGGGGCGATTTGCCAACACCGCACAGCCTTTTTCTACGCCCATGCCATAAATCAACGTGGTCCAGATATCCCCGTCTATGGAGTCGGTGGAAACGATCGTCACGCTATCAAGATCGTTGTCCAGCGGGTAGCCGGTACGCGGATCGAGAATGTGGTGATAGCGTTTGCCATCCAGTTCGAAATAGCGCTCGTAAACGCCGGACGTCACCACCGACTTGTTTGCCACCTCAATCACGCCCAGCATCTCGTCGGGGCCGCTAAACGGCTTTTTCAGGCCAATGGACCAGCCGCCTTCCGGCGAGCCCAGGGTCTGCACGTTGCCCCCGAGATTAATCAGCCCCTGCTCCACGCCCTGGCGCTTCAGGAAGTCACGTACGCGGTCGGCAATATAGCCCTTGGCTATCGCGCCCAGATCGATTTCCATGCCGGTATGCGCCAGATAAACGCTGCCTTCGGCTTCGTCCAGCACCACCTGATGCGGCTGCGTGCGCGGCAGCAGCGCGGCAATATCCTGCTCCGGCGGGACGCTGTCGCCCTTGAAGCCAATCTTCCAGCGTTTCACCAGCGGGCCGATGGCCAGATTAAAGATACTGTCGGGAAACAGGCTGGCGGCTTTCGCGCACTTAATAAGCTCAAACACCGGGCGGCTGACGGTGACCGGGTGCCTGCCCGCGGCGTGATTAATGCTCATCACCTGGGATTCGGCCCGGTTAACGGTCAGGAGGTCTTCGTATTGTTTAATCAGGCGGAACACCTGAGAGGCGAGCGTTTCGTTATGTTCGAACAGTTTGAGGAGGATGGGCGAACCCATTAATACCGCGGAGTACCCGTAAACACCTTCGGTTTGTGACATAGCGGCTCCTTTAGCTGAAAGGGTTGCGCCCCGGCACTGGCCGGAGCGCATTCGGGCTTAGCGTTTTGCCCAGCTTGCCGCCTGATGGCCCGCCAGGGTACCAAAGACAATAATATCAGCCACCGCGTTACCGCCGATGCGGTTCCCGCCGTGAATCCCACCGGCCACTTCACCCGCGGCGAACACGCCAGGGATAACCTGATGCTGTTTATCCAGCACTTCGGTTTCAGCGTTGATGGTCACGCCGCCCATGGTGTGGTGCACCCCTGGGGCGATACGGATGGCGTGGAACGGGCCATCTTTAATCGGGTTACGCAGCGCGGTTTTACGGCCAAAATCTTCGTCGTACTGATTTTCCACGAAGCCGTTGTAACGCTCAAGCGTGGCGAGGAACGTGTGGTAATCCATGCCGAGTTTTTCCGCCAGCTCGCGTGGACCTTCAGCGCTAACCACAAAGCCTTTGGCGATGTACTCATCCGCCGCTTTGTTTTTAGTGCGCACGTTCTCGTCGAACACGATATAAGCGAATTTCTCCGGCAGCGCGATAATCTGCGCCGACACTTTATCGCGGGTTTCCATTTCGTTAAAGAAACGGCTGCCTTTCTGGTTCACGAGGATAGCCCCGCCGCCGCGAATGGACTCAGAAATCAGGTACGACGTGGTTTGCTCTACGGTTGGGTGAATCTGAATTTCGCCCATATCCACCGTGCCGGCACCCAGTTTTTCCAGCAGGGCGATACCGCCGCCGGTCGCGCCTTTATGGTTAGTAGTTACAAACCCTTCCAGGTCAGGACGGTATTTCACCACCATCTGGCTGTTGGCGCTGAAGCCGCCGGTCGCCACGATAACGCTTTTCGCGTGCACCGTGAGCGCTTCGTTTTCGTCCGTCAGCAGCGCTACGCCGCTCACCGCGCCCTGCTCAAACAGAATGTCCGTTACCGCCGTTTCCATCAGCACGTCGATGCTGCGTTTGTTGATGTTACGCAGCAGGCCGCTGATCAGATAGCCGCCAACCGCCGATCCGTCGCGAGGGCGGTGGGTACGGTCAATGCTCATCCCGCCGGTGGTGGTGATGTCGTTCAGCATGATGCCGCGATCCGCCAGCCACTCAATCGCCTGCGGGGCGTTTTCCACAAAGCGGTGCAGCAGCTCAGGGTTGTTTTTGTTGTAGCCGCCCTTCAGGGTTTCGGCGTAGAACAGCTCTTTGCTGTCGAAAATGCCTTTTACGCGCTGGAAGCGAGTTTCCGCCGCGTTCATCCCGGCTGAAGCCTTAACGGTGTTCCCGCCGATGGACGGCATTTTCTCAACGATCAGAACGCTGGCACCTTCGTCATGCGCCTGAATCGCCGCCGCCAGACCGGCACCGCCGCTGCCTACGACCACAACGTCGTAGCTCTGCGGGGCGCTAACGCCGCCGCTTTCTTCAAACGCCTGCTGTTTGCTGGATTTCACCATCGCTTTAGAAACGGCTTTTTTCACCGCTTCGCTCTGGGACGTTGCGCCAGAAATGGCGTCCACAAACGGCGAGTTAGCGGTCAGAATGCGGGTACGAATTTCTTCGAAGTTAGTGGTGAATTCAACGTCGTCCTGTGGGCCAGAGGCCAGCGCGATATCGGCGATACGATCGCTGTCTAAGCTGACGTTGATCACCAGCTGGTTGACGTCATCGCTAACGGTTTCTTCGAAAATCCCCGGTTTGAACTTAGAGGCGCCGCCCATGCTCATGTCGCGGATCATCGCCTCGACCAGCGAGAAGCGCCACAGCGGCTCAGGGATGGTCAGCTCTTCACGTTTGGTGCTGTCGATAAACAGATCCAGCACTTCGCCGTTGGCGATGCGGGCAGTCCAGTCCGGGTAGGCGATGCAGGCGCGGCCTACGGCCACGAGGTCATAACCGTGCTCCAGCGCGGTTTCCACGTCGGAAGCATTCACGATGCCGCCCACGCCCATCACCGGGATCTGCGCCAGCGCCTCTGAACGCATTTCGCAGTATTTGTTGATCAGCGGCGTTGGGTCAGTGGTGTCGTTGATCGACGGACGCAGCGAGTAGCCCAGGGAGAAGTGCAGGTAGTCCAGACCGCGAGCGGCCAGTTTTTCCAGCAGGTACATGGTGTCGTCAAAGCGAATCCCAGGGACTTCAAGCTCTTCCGGGGAGAAGCGATAGCCGATGATGAACGCGTCGTCGGCGTACTGGCGCACCATTTGATGGGTGATATCCAGCACAGCGAGCGGGAACTTAGCGCGGTTGTCGCGGCTGCCGCCCCATTCGTCGTCGCGCTGGTTTGAGTTCGGGGAATAGAACTGCTGGATCAGGTAGGTGTTTGCGCCGTGAATTTCCACGCCGTCAAAACCGGCCTGAATTGCGCGGCGAACGGCGTCACCGAATTTGCCCACCATGCCTGCCACTTCTTCAGTGGTCAGGGCGTTCGGCGTAGCTGCGCCGTCACGAGGTGCAGCCAGCGCGCTTGGCGCAACCGGCGTACGGCCACCGATGAGCTTAGGGTCGACCATGCGGCCGCCGTGGTAAATCTGCAGCAGTGCTCTGGAGCCTTCACCCTTAATCGCGGAGGCGATTTTCGCCAGTCCGGCAATTTTCTCGTCGTTATCAATCCCGATAGCGCCCGGGAAAGCGAGGCCCAGATCGTCAATAAAACAGCATTCCACCACGATGGTGCCGATGCTGCCGGCGCGTACGCGGTAGTATTCCACCAGCTCTTCGGTCACGGTGCCATCAAAATACCCGGTACAGGTGGTCATCGGTGCCATTAACAGACGATTTTTTAACGCCGTACCGTTAGGTAAAGTAAATGGGCTTAACATGTGTTTGTCGGTGCTCATAATGTCGACTCCAAACTTTAAATTTTAAAACTGAGAATTGGGTTGCTGGCACTATTTTCATTCTGGTTATTGGCCATTTCGCATATCAACAATATAAGACTATTTTTAGTTACCAAACTATTTACGTTAGTTTAAAAACTATTGAAGAACGGTGATAACACAATTACCCACAACGTGTTATTAATTAAAATATAAAAGATAACAGATTATTAAATTAATATAACATTTCAGTTACCTTGCTCACGAACAACAAAAACACAAGCCAGGCCTTACAAGGAGCGGAATCGAGTCAGCTTGAACCACTAAAAATGGACTTAAAGGCGCATTTTTAATGATCAAATTGATAACTTTTTTGCGTAAATAACCCTGCAAACAGGCGAACTATTATTTTTTTATAAAAGAATAAACAGAATGCTGTTTCTTGATCTCGATCAATTGTCATATACCCCGAAAGCGCAATATATAATTATCCAAAGAATTTAATTCACCGCTGATAAAAAGCGATGAATGGTTATTTCCGCTACAACCAGAAACCAACATTTAATTAATAAAGAAAGTTTAAAAACTAAAGTAAGCGGAAATAAAAACAGAATCCTTAACTCCTTATAACGGTGTCATTATGAGTGTAATAACCACCAATCTACCGCCGCTCAAAGAGAGCACTAAAAAAGCAGGCAGCAACAAACGTTGGCTGATGATGGCGCTGCCCGTCATTGTGGCATTGTTGCTGCTGTTGGTTCCGGTTCCGGACGGCCTGCCGCCGTACGCCTGGCACTTCTTTGCTGTCTTCGTCGGCGTCATCGTCGGGCTTATCTTCGAGCCGCTGCCGGGCGCCGTTATCGGCCTGACCGGGATCGTCGTCATTTCGCTCGGCAGCCAGTGGCTGCTGTTCAGCCCGGAGCAAATGGCCGACCCGAAATTCAAGCTGGCAGGTGCCTCCTTTAAATGGGCGGTCAGCGGCTTCGGTAACTCTACCGTCTGGCTTATCTTCGGCGCGTTTATGTTCGCCGCCGGCTACGATAAAACCCAGTTTGGCCGTCGCCTGGCGCTGATTCTGGTGAAATACCTGGGCCGTCGCAGCCTGACGCTGGGCTACGCCATTGCCTTCGCCGACCTGCTGCTGGCGCCGTTTACCCCGTCCAACACCGCACGTAGCGGCGGGACAATCTACCCGATTATCGCCAACCTGCCGCCGCTGTACGGCTCCAAACCTAACGACCCGAGCGCACGTAAAATCGGTTCTTACCTGATGTGGGTGGCGATTACCGCAGCCTGTATCACCAGCTCAATGTTCCTCTCTGCCCTGGCCCCTAACCTGCTGGCGCTGGCGCTGGTGAAAAGCATCGTCGGGATCAACATCTCCTGGGGCATGTGGTTCCTCGCCTTCCTGCCGCTTGGCCTGCTGTTACTGCTGACCATGCCGCTGCTGGCCTACTGGCTCTACCCGCCTGAAGTGAAAGTGAACGACGAAGTGCCGAAATGGGCGAGCCGTGAGCTGGAAAAACTGGGCAAACTGTCCCGCAACGAAATCCTGCTGCTGGTGTTCGTCTGCTCCGCGCTGGTGATGTGGATCTTCGCGGCAAGCTGGATTGAGCCTGCGCTGGCTGCCCTGCTGGTTATCGTCCTGATGCTGTGGACCGGCGTCCTGAACTGGAACGACATCACCAATAACAAAGCGGCGTGGAACACCTTCGTCTGGTTCGCCACCCTGGTTGCCCTGGCCGATGGCCTGTCTTCTACCGGCTTCATCTCCTGGTTAGGTAAAGAAGGCGGCGCGCTGATGACCGGCATCGCCCCAGGCACCGCGACCATCGTGCTGCTGCTGGCGTTCTACCTGCTGCACTACCTGTTTGCGAGCACCACCGCGCATACCACCGCGCTGCTGCCGGCGATGCTGACCATCGCCTCCACCATTCCGGGCATGAATATGGAAGTGTTCTGTCTGCTGATGGTGACCTCGCTGGGTATCATGGGCATCATCACCCCGTACGGCACCGGCCCGAGCCCTATCTACTACGGTAGCGGCTACCTGCCAACCAAAGATTACTGGCGCCTGGGCACCATCTTCGGCGGCCTGTTCCTGGTCGCGCTGCTGGTGATTGGTTATCCGTGGATGTCCCTGATGTTCTGATTTAAAGCCGCTGGAGGGTGACCTCCGGCGGTTTATTTTTATGGAGTAATGAGCTATGTCGAACAAACCTTTTGTTTACCAAAATCCCTTCCCGCTGGCGCATGACGACACCGAATATTACCTGTTAACCCGCGACCACGTTTCCGTCAGCGAATTTGAAGGCCAGTCCATTCTTAAGGTGGAACCTCAGGCGCTGACCCTGCTGGCACAGCAGGCGTTTCACGATGCGGCTTTTATGCTGCGCCCGGCCCATCAGCAGCAGGTGGCCGCTATTCTTAGCGACCCGGAAGCCAGCGAAAACGACAAATACGTCGCGCTGCAGTTCCTGCGTAACTCCGAAATCTCGGCCAAAGGCATTCTGCCAACCTGCCAGGACACCGGCACCGCCATCATCATGGGTAAAAAAGGCCAGCGCGTCTGGACCGGCGGCGGCGATGAAGCGGCGCTGTCTCAGGGCGTGTACAACACCTATATTGAAGATAACCTGCGCTACTCTCAGAACGCGGCGCTGGATATGTACAAAGAGGTGAATACCGGCACCAACCTGCCAGCGCAGATTGACCTCTACAGCGTGGACGGCGACGAATACAAATTCCTGTGTGTGGCTAAAGGCGGCGGTTCGGCCAACAAAACCTATCTCTACCAGGAAACCAAAGCGCTGATCACCCCGGCGAAGCTGAAAAATTACCTGGTTGAGAAAATGCGTACCCTGGGCACCGCAGCCTGCCCGCCGTACCACGTGGCGTTTGTTATCGGCGGCACCTCCGCTGAATCTACGCTGAAAACCGTGAAGCTGGCGTCGACCCATTACTACGACGGTCTGCCAACCGAAGGCAACGAGCACGGCCAGGCGTTCCGCGACGTGCAGCTTGAACAAGAACTGCTGGAAGAAGCGCAGAAGCTCGGCCTGGGCGCCCAGTTCGGCGGCAAATACTTCGCCCACGACATCCGCGTGGTTCGCCTGCCGCGTCACGGCGCATCCTGCCCGATCGGCATGGGCGTCTCCTGCTCCGCCGACCGTAACATCAAGGCGAAAATCAACAAAGACGGCATCTGGATTGAGAAACTGGAAAGCAACCCAGGCAAATACATTCCGGAAGCATTGCGTCAGGCCGGGGAAGGCGAAGCGGTGAAAGTGAACCTGAACCGCCCGATGAACGAGATCCTCGCTCAGCTGTCCGGGTTCCCTGTTTCCACCCGTCTGTCGCTCAGCGGCACCATCATCGTGGCGCGTGACATCGCCCACGCGAAGCTGAAAGAGCGCCTGGACAACGGGGAAGAGCTGCCGCAGTACGTGAAAGATCACCCGATTTACTACGCGGGCCCGGCTAAAACGCCTGAAGGTTATGCCTCTGGTTCCCTGGGCCCAACCACCGCAGGCCGCATGGATTCCTACGTGGATCAGCTGCAGGCCAACGGCGGCAGCATGGTAATGCTGGCCAAAGGTAACCGCAGCCAGCAGGTGACGGACGCCTGCCACAAACACGGCGGCTTCTACCTCGGCAGCATCGGCGGCCCGGCTGCCGTACTGGCGCAAAACAGCATCAAGAGCCTTGAACTGGTGGAATACCCTGAGCTGGGTATGGAAGCCATCTGGAAAATCGAAGTGGAAGACTTCCCGGCGTTTATCCTGGTGGATGACAAAGGCAACGACTTCTTCCAGCAGATCCAGAACAAACAGTGCGCGGGCTGTAACAAACACTGAGTTTTCTAAAAGCTGAACAAGACGGGCACACAAGCGCCCGTCTTTTTTTTGCCTAAAAGTTACTCCATACTGAAGCCCACGTTTTAACCCGTCGCCGACAAAAGGACTCCGCATGTTAAGGATAATCAGCTGGCTGCTGCTCACGCTGCTTAGCTGCGCGGGGCTTGGTGCCTGGTTCTTGCAGCAGCAGTACGAAGAGAAGTCCGCCGACTTCCGCATTCTTTATCGTGAAATTACGGTCAAGCTGTCGCAGCACGACGCCATCATCCCGCTGCTGCCGGCCAGTCAGGACGCCGGTGAAGTACAAAAGATCCTGCCGCAGCTTGTCCTGTGGCGGCGGCATAACAACCTTGAACCGCGCCTGCCCGTCGTTGCTGAAGCCCATGGCCGCTACTGGCTGAACCGCCCTAACCTTTCGCTGCTGATTGATCTCCCGACGTTGCTCGACACGCTCGGCGAGAAAAAGAACTTCAGGCATCTGGCCATCAGCTGGAATAACACAATACTTTGCGAACATGGCGACGCCGCCGCAGATTACTGGCGGTGGGATAAAACCGTCGCCAGCCCTACGCAGCCGTTTTTAGTTTCGGTCAGCGACAGCCCTGAATGGGCGAAGCTGCCCTGGTGGCTTATCTTTTCTCCTGCACTTTTCTGGGCGCTGGCGATTTATTTGCTGACGCTGTATCAGGCGAATAAGCGCCGCCGGGATATTGCCGATCTACGCGCCCGCTACGCCGAACTGACGCGGCTGAATACCATGGGGGAGCTGGCGGCAGGCATGGTGCATGAGCTAAACCAGCCGCTAACCGCCGTTATGAGCTACAACCAGGCGGCGGTGAGGCTGATCAAGCAAGAGAATCCGGCCCAGGTTCCCGACCTGCTGGATGCCGCCGTGCTACAAATCAAGCGCATCGACGCGCTGCTCAGCCAGTTCCGCCAGAAGCTCACCAGTGAACGTGCCGAGTACCAGCAGGTCGATCTCCAAAGACTTTGGCAGCGGGTGTGTAAACTTCTGGATAACGAACTTCGCGGCGGCAAAATCCGCGCCACCAGCCAGTTTGCTGACGACCTGCCGCCGCTGTTTGCCCCGCCGCTTTGGGTGGAGCAAATCCTGCATAACATCGCCAGTAACGCGATTCAGGCACAAACCGGCGGTACAGGCTGGATACATCTGGACGCCAGGATTGAAAATCAGGGTATCGCGCTGACGCTGACCGACGGCGGGCCGGGGCTTTCCCCCGAAGCGCTGGAACAGGTCTTTATCCCGTTCTTCACCACCCGCGCGCAAGGCATCGGGCTAGGAATGGCGCTCGCCGATACGCTAATACAGCGCCTGAACGGCACCATTGAAGCCGGCAACACGCCAGGAAGCGGAGCCTGCTTCCGCCTTTGGTTCCCGCTACGGGATGAGGAGAAATAATGGAACCGCGCATCTGGCTGATTGACGATGACGCCGCCATTCGCGACTCGCTGAGCCTCCTGCTTTCTACCGTCGGCTGGCAAACTCACGCTTTCGACAGCGCCCTGGCTTTTCAGCAGCACGCCGGTGACCTTAGCCAGCTCGACGGCTGCATGCTGCTGGATATTCGGATGCCGGGAAAAACCGGGCTGACGCTGCTGGAGGAATGGACGCAGCAAGGCCTGACGCTGCCGGTGATTATCATGACCGGACACGGCAACATCGACCTGTGCCGCCGGGCTTTTAAGAACGGTGCCTTTGAGTTTCTGACCAAGCCCGTTGATGCCGATCTGCTGTTCGAGGCCGTCGGGGCGGCGATGGAACAGCAAAAGGCCCGGTTTGAGGCACGGCAAAAATGGCGGCCGCTGCAGGAGAAACTGGCGACGCTTACCGCGCGAGAAAAAGAGATGCTGGAGCAGCTCATTCAGGGTTATTCCAGCAAGGAAATTGCCCAGCAGTGCTCGCTTTCCCCTCGCACCGTGGAAGCGCACCGCGCCAATATTTTCTCCAAGCTGGAAGTGAATTCCCTGCCTAAGCTGCTAAAAACCTACGGCGACATCGCCAAAGAGCCTAAGTAAAACTACCTGGAAAGTTAGGTGTTCGCGTCAATTTCCCGCCTGCGCCTCGTTTCATAATATTGCCCCATAACCAACAACTCTGGAGCAACATCATGAAACGTCTTCTGTTAAGCGCCCTGCTGCTGGGCGGCATCGTCTCAACCGCCAGCGCCGCCACCGGCGTGCTGAGCCAGAAAAACATCTCCCTTGAGCTGGCCGACAAGCTGGCACAAAGCGTCCTTCAGGTGTGCGCCAAAGATAACTACAACGTGGCTGTCACCGTGGTTGACCGCTCAGGCACGCCGCTGGTGATGAAGCGCATGGACAACGCCGGGCCGCACACGGTGGAAGCCAGCCGCATGAAGGCCTTCACTTCCCTGACCACTAAAAACCCAACCGACAACGTGATGAAAGGCTCTCAGTCCAACGCGGGTGCGGCCAATATGCGTGATATCCCAGGCTTCCTGCTGCTGGCGGGCGGCGTGCCGGTGAAGGCCGGTGAACAGGTGATTGGCGCGGTCGGCGTCGGCGGCGCGCCTGGCGGCCATCTGGATCAGGCCTGTGCGCTGGAAGGGCTGAAAAGCATTGATAAAGAGCTGAACGCGGGCTAACACGACAAGGTGCGGGATATGAATCACAAGAAAAGTTTACTGGCGCTGGCGCTTTTGCTGAGCGCTGGACATGCCGTCGCGGCCACCAGCGATGAAGGCTACTACGCCTCGGCGAAATACGTGCACAGCGAACAGCGTGCCAGCGACCAGGACACCAGCAGCCGCCCGGGCGTTGGCCAGTTTGTTGACGGCAAAGAAAAAGACAGGCTCGGCGGCGCTTCGCTGGCGGCGGGCTACCAGTACGGCAACGGCTGGCGCACCGAAGGGGAATACACCTTCCGCCAGAAAACCGAGTTTACCAGCGGCTCCACCGCTTTCCCGACAAGCTTCAACCACCTGAAGCTGAACACCGAGCGGCTGATGCTTAACGTTTATCGCGACTACGATCTCGGCTATGGCGTGTCGCTATTTGGTACCGCTGGCGTCGGCGTTGCAAAAGTGAAAGCCGGCGGCTGGCAGGGCAACACGTCCCGTGAATATGCCGACAGCACGCAAAACAATCTAGCTTATTCGCTGGGCGCGGGCGTCAGCTACTCGCCAGTCGATCGCCTGAGCATCGACGTTGGCTACCGCTATGTGGATATGGGAAAAGTGGAAAGTGGCTACAACACTTTCGGCAACGTGCGCGGCCTGAAGGACGAGCAGATGAAGGCTCGCCTGGCCTCCAGCGAGTTCACCATTGGGACTCGTTACCTGTTCTAAGCGTCAAAGCAGCGGGCCGCGAAGACGCGCCCGCTTAACTTCGTTAGTGATGCAGCATCTCGTCGACAACCTGGGCTTTGGTCATATTGTACGGGTAAAACGTCGGCCAGTTATCCATCTCTTTCAGCAAGGCATCTTGTGATTCACTCCCCATAAAGATATGGAAATGCTGCGACTGACGCGGGGCAATGATGTGGTCGCTAAACTGGACGAACTTCGGCGCTTTTGACTGCGCATCTTTGCACTCAAACAGATAACGAACGCCCTTCTTTCCCGAGGTGTAGGTCAGGATTTTGTGTCCGGCGTAGTCGTAGCGGCAGCTTTGCACCTCTTTGCCGACGTGAAACTCGATGACGTTATTTTCAATACCCATCGTCTCCACGTTTGTCGCATAGCCCTTTTGGTAATACGCCCGGTACTCCGCCAGGCTCTTGCCACTCTTTTTGGCTTTTTTCTCCAGCACCGGATCCAGATCCCCGCTCAACAGATACGGATTGACCGACTGCCAGACGCCGTCCCAGTCGGACAGGGCGCGATCTTTCACGTTCACGTCGTCAAAGATCCCTTCACTCGCCTTTTGTTCCACTTCAGTCAACGGCTTGCCGTGATGATGACCGTGCGCCAGCGCCTGATGCCCAGCCAGCAACACGCCCATGCCCAGAATAAACGCCGATTTTCTCATGATCATAATGTCCCCTTGTGTATCCCTTACACGAAAAGAAAGAACGTTATAACATAACAAATGAAACATCAATCAGGTTTTCTAAAGGGCTCACAAGGACGAGTGAAGGTATGGGGTGGAAAAGTTTATTGAATTAATTTGAAAGGCACGCCCAGCGCCCAGCGGCTTTCCCAGTGGGAAACGTACTGGCGGGCGATGTCCGGCATATCGCGGAGCACCACCACGTTTTCGCTGTTTTCTGTTTCCGCTGAAGGCGCGTAATTAAACGAACCGGTTTCAATGGTTTGATCATCCACGATGATCGTTTTGTCGTGCTGGATGTGATAATGCCCGTCGATGCGCAGCTGAACGCCGTTCGCGACGGCAAAGTTCATCGCTTTCAGGCTGGCTTTGTTCTGATTGCGCTTTTTATCGACCACTACGCGCACCTCAACGCCCCGCTTTTTCGCGTCCACCAGCGCCTGAGCAATATCGGGAGCCTGGAAGGAGTAACTTATCATGCGGATAGACTTTTTCGCCCCGGCAATAACCTGCAGCACAAGCGCCCGCGCCGAGCCTTCCGGCGAAAAGCCAACCTGAACGTTCGGTGTGGCAATGGCCGCCGCAGGCAGGCTCAGTGCGGCAATCAAAAAAGCAGACAGAAGACCTGATTTGATCACGTTTAAAGACTCCTGCCCAGAATATGTATGGTGCTGGTTTGCGTGGCGCTGGAAAACGTTTCGCTGGTTAAGTGGCGCATACCCTGGGCCTGGTAAAACCGCCTTGCGCCGAGGTTCCCCTCCAGCACTTCCAGCCAGAGGTAACTCTGCTCTCGTTTCTGCGCCAGCTGCAGCACTTCTTCGAACAGCAGCCTGCCGTAGTTTTTACCCGTCTCGCCGGGCGCCAGATAGAGCTTGTTAAGCAAAGCGCCGGCAAAAGAATGCTCCGGTACCGGGCGGTTCCAGCTGATTTTGGTAAACCCGACCGGCTTTTCAGCCTCGGCAATAAACCAGCTGACCGTAGGATCGGCCAGGCTTTCGGCCAGCGTATCCTGGGCGTATTCCTGCTCAATAAAGGCCTGAAGTTCCTCATCGGAAACCCAATACTGTTCAAAGTGATAGCGATAGCTGGTGCTACCCAGCGCCGCCAAAAGCGGGGCATCTTCAGGTTTTGCTCTGCGTATTTTCAAACTCATGGCATTAACTCACGGTGAAGGTTTCAGGCAACTCATAACGGAACGGACAAACATATTGCTCCAGCCGCCGATAAAATGCAGCTTTATTTTCTTTATCCCTTCCACGACAGGTAGCCAGGTACGCCATGAAAATAAAAGCCAGTAAAATCAATGCCATTAATAACACCCAAAGCATCAACATATTAAATTAACCTTAAGAATTTATTTTATTTACCAATATTTAAAATATTACTCAAAAACATCACTCATAAATAAACAATTAAGTTCCTCTGCCGGTGAAAAAAGTTATTTTTCTCATCTTTGCTTATCCA
Organism: Cedecea sp. P7760; assembly: GCF_013386425.1. Taxonomy (NCBI): domain Bacteria; kingdom Pseudomonadati; phylum Pseudomonadota; class Gammaproteobacteria; order Enterobacterales; family Enterobacteriaceae; genus Cedecea; species Cedecea sp. P7760. The sequence goes on from NZ_JACARU010000023.1 coordinate 143,502, forward strand.
CCGGGCGCCGATTGTCTTTGTCATTAATCGATACAGGAGAGATCGACAACCTGACATAAACGACGGTAAAAATCCCCACAGCCTGCCCAGATTTATGTTGACATAACGCCGCTAATTATTATTACCCCGCTACGTTCATTGTACATACCGTTACACAGCAACGCTCATCATCGGGGGGATGCCTGGTATATAGTGCTGCGGTACACAGGGATGGTTTGTTGTGTTGATAAAAAATAACAAATTTTAAACAAACGGTAGTCATGTAACCTTACATTAATAATGAACATCAAAAATACACTCTGCCTGCATATCCTGATGGCGCTGCTTGCCGTCTTGCTCCTTTGCGTTCCCGCCCTGGTGACGAGCTTCTCCACGCCGCTAACATTCCAGCCGTTGATTAAATCAATGGAGGGCACGCCGAAAGAACAAAAAGAGAAAATAGCGACGATTTCCCATGCATTACAAGGCAATGCGCTATTTTTCCTCGGGGCCTCCGAAGTGTCGACCTCGGAAGATGAACATTACGCGGTATATAATTACTTTAATAAGCAATTACATCAGCCGGTGGTGGCCTACGGGGATAGTTATGTGGATAACATCACTCAGTTCCTGCTGCTTTCGCGTTTTAAAAATGACCTTAACGCAAACAGTAAAGTGGTTCTGTTGTTTGCCCCGGACAGTTTTTATTTTGACACAATTCCTCCAGCCATTTTTGCCGATCATTTCCCGGCCGCTATTTTTAATCCCCTGATGGAGGATGAAAAAGCCCGTCCTTACCTCGTCAATTATTTACATCACATTGATAGAGAGGACATTAGCCATTTAACCTTTGGCGAAATGAAAATATATGGCTGGCATCCGCAAATTATTTGGCAGGAAGTTAATTATGAGTTTGCTAACTTCTGCACGATGGTCAAAAACCACTGGCTGGCGCTGCTGCGTATTGTGCCTGAGACGCACCGCCCCTGGCCGCAATCGGCTAAAAGCTACGTGGCTCCCGATTGGAACCAGCAGCTGGCTCACGCCCGTGAGTTAAACCAGGTCCGCCAGGAAAGCGCCGCGACGTTGTGGATGGACAAAAGCGTTTATGACGACGAGAAAGCGGCGGAAGAGTGGTATGAAACGCCGGTGGTAAACCGCCAGATGGAAGCCTTCAAGGCCACCATCGAGTTGCTGAAGTCGCGCCATGCCCAGTTTGTGGTGATTGTTGACCCGCTTAACCCCTGGGCGCTGAAAAACACCCAAAAATTCCAGCCCGTCGACCGCCAGATCAGGGCATATCTCGAGCAAAACCAGGTGCGCTATTTCGATATGTACGCCCAGCCTTACCAAAACGGCTGGAACTGGGACCGCCTGCATCCGACCGAGCTGGCGTGGGTCGCCATGGACCGCTTTATTGCTGAGAGCTTCGCACGATGAAAACCGCCGTTCGCCTGTTTGTACTTTACCTGCTGCTGGCGGTGACCATTATTGCGTGGTCGTCCGTGGACGACAGCATGAATATCAAAGTGCACTTTGAATACCAAAAATTCTGAAGGATGAATGATGTATAGCTCCGGGACATTTTTTTTCTTTCTGTTTTCATCGGCGCTGCTGTTTGCGCTGGTTAACCGCATATTGCATTACCGGCTAACCTACCTGGCGGCTTTTTCCGTCATCGCCGCGCTGGCCTGGGGATATATTTTCCAGGGCGACTATCTTGTTCCGGGAGCGGTATTCTTTGCGTTTTATCTTCTCGTCACCTTCAAAGAGAAAGGCTGGCTAAAGACATGGCAGGCGGTCAGCCTGACCCTGCTGCCGCTGTTTTTGGTAAAACTCCACCTGAATAACCACTGGGGCATGATTGGCCTGTCGTTTATGACCTTCCGCGCCATTGACGTGCTGCTCTACCGCAGCAAAAAGGATGGCCGCAACTTTTTGCATTACTTCTGCTATCTGTTTATGCCGTTTGTGATCCTCGCGGGCCCGATGTACCGCTGGAGAACCTGGGTGAACGATATCAACCAGCCGGTGTTCAGGCTTGAGCGCGCTCAGTTTCTGCTGGCCGTGGAGCAAATCGTCACCGGCATTGTGCAGAAGTTCTTATTCGCGATGCTTCTCGACAATCTGGTGATTGAGTCCTGGAGCCACCGGCCGTTTACCTTCACCGTCGGCGTGGTGATGTCGCTGGCCTACAGCGCCTACCTCTATTTTGATTTTGCGGGCTACAGCAATATGGCTATCGGCGCCGGGCGTCTGTTTGGCCTGAACATTCCGGCCAACTTCAATATGCCGATTCTGGCCAAAAACCCGCAGGACTTCTGGCGTCGCTTCCACATCAGCCTGTCTGAATGGCTGCGCGATGTGGTCTTTATGCCGATTTACATGAATCTGATGAAGCTCGATTTCTTCCGTCAAAACAAAACTCTGGCACAGAACGTGGGCATTTTCTGCACGCTCTTTTGCATGGGGGCATGGAACGGGCTTGAACGGCACTATGTCATCAGCGGCGCGCTGTTCGGCGCCATTTCCGTCGCGCATAACATGCTGCTGTGGTCAGCCAAACGCAGCCCTGCTTTGAGCAACGGGTTACGCCATCCGGTTATCGCGTTTTCAGGACGAATTCTGACGCTGGCAAGCGCCGCGGCCTCCCTCTACATCTTTAGTGGAATGTCACCTCTATGAACCTTCACTCCGAGCTTCATGAACTGCAGGATTTTCTGCGAGCGGCATTACTCGATCCCGCTCGCCCACACCAGTTAGCCATCAGCGGCAGCGATAGCGCCCTGACCTGGCAGCAGCTTTCTACCGCCGCAGCCGACTGGGCACAGCGTTACGCGCAGCACCAGCAGCCGGCGGGCACGCCGGTAGTTTTGTACGGGCATCAGCAGGCCGAGTTTGCGGTGGCTATCTATAGCTGCCTGCTGCACAACATCCCGTACATTCCGGTGGACTGCATCTACCCGCAGGAGCGGCTGAAAGAGATCTGCCAGCTTGCCAGCGCTCCTTACTATTACGATGTGGTCACGAAGCAGTTTGTAGCGACCGGAGAAGCGGGCAGCGTGCTGGCCGAACCAGATTTGGCCTACATCATGTTTACTTCAGGCAGCACCGGGAAACCGAAGGGCGTGCAGATTGGCCGCGAGAGCCTGTGGCACTTTATGCAGTGGGTGCGCCAGGACTTCGCGCTGCCGGACGTGCCGGTGCTGATGAACCACGCGGTATTCAGCTTCGACCTTTCCCTTATCCCGTTGCTGGCAAACCTCGCCACCGGCGGGCACATCGTACTGAATGCAAAAGAAGACATCGCCGCTGAGAACTGGCTTGAACGCCTGAAAACCAACGGCGTATCGGCCTGGGTTTCCACGCCCTCTTTTGCCTACCAGAAACTGCTTTCCCCGCAGTTTAACGGCGACTATTTGCCCGAGCTAAGCGTGTTTGTATTCATCGGCGAAGTATTAAATAAGGCGCTGGTAAAACAGCTGCGCCGCCGCTTCCCGCAGGCCAAAATCCTGAATTCCTATGGCCCGACGGAGGCGACCATCGCCACCACGGTGATTGAAATTACCGACGAGATCCTGCACAGCGAAAACGACGTGCTGCCGGTGGGCACCATGATGCCGGAGTCGAGGATGGAAATTACCCCGGAAGGTGAGCTGATCATCTGGGGGAAAAACGTCATGCGCGGTTACCTCGGGCTGCCGCAGGAAAACGCGGCGAAATTGCTGCACCGCGAAACTGAGCAATACCGGGGCTACCGGACCGGCGATCTCGGCTACGAAGACGGGCTGCTTTACTGCCAGGGCCGCAACGACAACCAGATCAAGCTGAACGGCTACCGCATTGAGATCAACGAGATTGAAAACCGCCTGCTGGCGATGTCCGGCATTAGCGAGGCCGTGGTGCTGCCGCTGATGAAGTCCGGCGGCGGCGTGCTGCGCATTGCGGCGTTTTGCGTCACCGGCCTGGCGCCGGAAGCCATCAAAACGTCGCTGTCGAAGGTGATCCCGCCTTATATGGTGCCTTCACAAATCATTATTAAAGACGCTTTGCCGCTGAACCCTAACGGCAAAATCGACCGCAAGCTGCTGGACACCCAGGCTCGCACGAATTAATGACTCAGGAAACAAAGATGGAACAAGAAATTCTCGCCCTGTTTGAAAAAGTGTTGTCCCGCAAAGTGGGCTTTAACGATGAGCTGATTGAGTCCGATATTCTCGACTCTATTCTGGCGGTGGATCTGGTACTGGAAGTGCAGGACGTGTACGGCTGCACCATTCCACCAACTGAAGTGGCGAACGTGCTGAAAACCCCGGCGACGCTTGCCGGCTATATTGAAGAAAACCGCGGCTAAGCGTTTCTTGCGGCAGATTGGAAGCCCCCGGGAGTTACTGCCTCCGGGGGCTTTTTATTTCAAACGGGCTTTATCATCCTAAAAAATTACTTTTTCAGATACAACGCGGCGTTAAACTGTGGCTGCTGTTCCTTCAGGAAGGCGTCAACAGATTCAGTGGATTTTCCATACAGATGGGTGCCTACCGGTAAATCGACCATTTTAGTCCCCAGCACCAGGGTAAATACCGGCTGATATTCGCTGCGGTATCTTACTGCGGTGGTGATTTCTAATTTTGCTGCTTTAGTCAGCGTCAGGCTTTCTGCCGTTGTTTTCTCGTCTTCTTTGCGGCCTTTATTGATTAAATTCGCCAGTTCCGTGAGCTTGTCTTTAAAAGCGACTTTATAATCATCCGCATTAGCCTGTTCCAAAAACTCCTGATTCGAGACGTTGTCATCAAAAATCATTTTTACCGAGACAACTTTGTGCTCATCGTAGATGTTACCCAGCTTAACGGAACCGCCGGTGACGGAGATAATATTTTCATTCTTGAATAAAACCGGGCCGGAACTAATTAAGGATGAAACAATAAGGGCAACACCCACGATGGCGCTGCCAGCAATCACTGACTTCATTATAAATTCCCTGAGGTATTTTTGGTGCCAGGATTATAAAGCACCCGGGTTGTTATTTAATAGCCCCATTGACTTTAACCAACTCAAGTTCGCCAAAGTGTGCTTGCCGGTGGCAGTTTGGGCATAGCGCAATCGCATTCTCTACCGAGTCCTCCCCTCCTCTGGAAAGCCATTCAATGTGATGTACCTCCAGATAAGGTGTTCCATTGGCCTTCTTAAACGGTGCTTCGCGTTTGCAGGACTGGCATGTCCCATTTGCTCTGAACAATGTTTCAGCCACAACGTATGGATTACGCTTGAATGCACGGCTGGTCACTTCTATAACTTCAGGACTTTTACTTTCTGCCGCTAAAATCTGCCTGCGCTGGACCGGCGTTAGCTTAGATGCCCGATCTACGGCCTCTTCAAATTCAGACTTTACTTCCCGGAAGCACCATTTTCCCTGAGGATCCTCGTATAGCTCCCACACGCCATGTATTGTCGGGTTATAAATTTCGAAAATATTACCTCTTTTGAAAAGCCGATCGTATTGGTGATGGCGATGTGTTACATCGTCAGTGCGCCGGGCCGTTTTATTGAAACTCCAATAGCTGCGGTTGCAGTTAACGGTGTTAACGATAAGGTTTGCATTAGTGTTATCTTTATAATTCGGGAATTTATTTCTTAGATATTCATCAACCTGAGACACGGTAGCACCCCCCATCATTTCCACTACCTTGACGGTGGTTGATCTTATAGGAAGATCGCCGTATTTAAATTTACGACCAGATTTATTAGCCACTTAAGCTCCCTTATCTTAAATTAATATTCATTCAATACTATTGAGAGTCCATATTTCGTACAACTACCAGATTTGATATTCCAAAGACAAAACTTCTTTAAGAAGCCTAAAAGCAACGAGATAACAACGGCAAGCTGTGAGCATGGTTTCTCTGGCAGTTTTGTCTGCAAACATGAACCCACACACACTTTATGGTTACCACCAGGAATAGTGTATGCCTCAGTTATCAAGAGGACATACTCATGAAAAAGTTACTCATATGTTGCTTGTTCGGGAACACGGCCGGTTCTCTGGCGAAGAAAATGCAGAAAGTAGCAGACGAGGAAGGTTATCAGCTGCTGGTCAGCGCCGTGGGGCTGGATAACTTTGCCAGCGTCCAGCCTGCATTTGATGGTTTTCTGGTTGCGCCGCACATTCAATACAAGCTCGATGAAATCAGGGCTACCGTCGGAGAACAACGCCCCATTGCCGTGATAGAAAGCCTGCCCTATGCGTCACTGGCTGGCGACCAGGTACTCCGCTTTGTGCTTGCCACATTCCCGGAGATGGCCAGTTAGGTTACTTACAGTTATAAACACGAGATAAGAACGGGCTAAAGCCGTTTTATACGGCTTTACGTTTATTTCGCCAGGCCAGGAAAAAGTATGGGTGAGTGCGGTAATATTACAGGGAAAAACCGCCATCTCCCACTTGCGCCAGGGCATACCATTTCATCAGCTCAGCCGCTCCCGGCTCGTTTTCGGCGGGTGCCCATGGGGCCATATCTTGCTCAGCTACAGGCTGGTACGCCCCATGTTTTACCTCAAAAATAACCCCACCTTTATCCAGCGACAACACCGCATGCCAGGTCCCGGCCTCCGTCTCCAGCACCTTGCAGTCTTCACCTAACACAACGCGGTGGGTCACGTTGCCATTGTCATCAAAATTCAATACCAAAAAGCGCCCGCTAAGGGACGTCAGCAGCTCAAACGTGTGCGGGTGACGGTGAGGGCGAACATAGGTCCCCGGCTCCATAGCAATAGCCAGGCGCTGAACAGGGTCGCTCAATTCAGGATGGAGATTACGATGGGCACGTAAGCGAGGAGAGTTTGTGGCTTGCTCGCTTTGTTTTTGTAGATCGCTGAACGTAATTTGTTTCATATTAACCTTTGTGAATGTAGGTCGCTCACGGCAACCAGGACCCCGGATGTCGCAAGGTTTTATGCTATCTCAACAGATGATTAGCCACGGCTTTAGCAGTACAAACCTCTGCCCGGATTATAGACGCTGCGGCTGATGCCCCATAGCCCCAGAACGAGTCTATTTACAACGCCACCGGCGTTCCTGCCGAGGCTTGCTTCAGAATGGCTATGTGCTGGTTGGCAGTAAACGCTTTTTCATGGGGCGTCCTTATGTAGCTGATGAGGACATTGGTCAGGTTGGGGTGTGTTAATTAGTGGGGGGCAGATCACACGGGTAATCGCCTCTGGCTAACCCTCAACCATCGAGTGACACCAACGAATCTGCATTATATTGAGTTACACAGCATGCGTCTTCGCACATAAGCAGTCAGCTAAGCATTCCACCGAGAGCTGGATCTGCGCCAACAGCAAAAGTTAATAGTTTTAGACATCAAGCTAATTATCATAATATCTCTTAACTGAAGGGATATGGAGCTGCAGAAATAAATGACGACACGGCAGTATGCGCAAAAATCAATCTTCGATCTGGAAGCAATTTTCGAACAGTCCCGCAACAATGCTAGTGAACTTGAACAGCTATTGAGCGAGCTGACCTTTCGCAACACTTCCAGGGCGCGGACGCTGACGGCTAAAATCGAGCAATCTCTAACTCTACTTAGCGACCGCAGCGTGGTCGCCATGTCGGCTTCCAGCCCATTAACATGTCATCCCGATTCGGCGTCCATACAATCTTCTCAAGCTGTGTTCCACAATGCGCCTGCAGATGTAGAACAACTGCAACCGAAGACTATCCCAGACGCTGCCATGCGACAGCAATTCGACAAAAACCAAATCGATCTAGGTCCACTCCCGTCTTTCTCTCCGTCAGATAAGGCGAATGATGCACGAGCAATACTGGCAGCATGGACAGCCCTCGAAGCACTGTCGCCTCAAGGTTATAAACGTCCAGAGGATATGGCAACCGGCGACCGCTCCAGGGTTGCTCTATTGGAGCGAGGTGTTCCATGGGGACCAAATGCCCGCAGCAAGCCCAGTTATAAGCTTTATTTCGAGGTCGTCCTCGGCGCCATCGCTCTCGACAAGGCGACGGACGAGCTGGTCAAGGTTTTTGGCGAGGATGAGGAGCGTTCACGCCCGGACGGTAAGAAAGCGGCCATCGGCTCGATCCTGATCGACAAAGAAGGCTATGTACTTGAGGACAAAGGCGTTGCCGTTTCCAGTTTTGCCTGGGCACTTAAGCCGGCTCTCGACCTGAAGCTTGGGAGTTTAGGGAATTGGCCGAATGTTGAGCCGCGCATTATCGAGCATCTGGATCGAATGGTTCGCCGCCACAACGAGGATGGAGAACCCATACCGATCGATTTGGATGTCATTCTTAACGCTTATAAATGGCTTGTGTCTCAGTTCGGTGTACCCGAGCATTTGGTTGAGCCTCCCACATTCTCGATTAAGGTGTTTCATCATTTCAAGGCCAAGGCGCCACCTGAACCTTCGTTACTGAATTCCTTCTATCTTGAAGATCTCGGTGAAGCAACCAAATTGCTCGAGACGGGCAAAGCCGGAACCGGTTTGCTCCGCTATATGGGAATTGGCAGGCCTGACCAAAAAATCGACGTGCTATCGCCCATTTCCGCAGTTGAGCCTTTCGTCGCACCGTCGCTCATGCCGCAGGCCCGTTGGCCTTCGAAAGGCGGCCATCCATTGGTACTGCTTCAACAGGCTGCCGTGAATGCGGCGCGTGCTGAGCTGAATGATGCTCCTGGTATCATCGGTGTCAATGGGCCACCGGGTACTGGAAAGACCACTCTTCTGCGAGATATTGTCGTTGGGTGCATTCTTGATCGGGCCACAGCGATGTGCGGCTTCAATAAACCGCAGGATGCCTTTTCCACAACAGGCGAGAAGCTGGCATTCGGTTCCAATGCATTCCTGCACTTCTACAAGTTACATGCATCCTTGAGGGGCCATGAGATCGTCGTAGCCTCCTCCAATAACAAAGCGGTCGAAAACGTCAGTAAAGAGCTTCCTCTCAAGGAAGCCAATGGTCGCCATGAACAGATCGCCTACTTCCGGTCCATCAGCGACCTGATTGCGAATCCCAAACGCGCTGGCTATTTCGAAGCCGAGGGCGACACACCCTCCGACCCTATCGAAACTTGGGGACTGATTGCCGCAGCACTCGGCAAGAGCAGCAACCGAGGCGCGTTCCAGCAAGGCTTCTGGTGGAATGAGGACGGCGGTTTCCTTACCTACCTGAAAGCAGCTCGCGGCTTAAACGTCTTGCGTGAGATCAAGGACGAACAAACTGGCGAAATCATCGATCGCGTGATGCCCAGCGTGGTCGTCAATGAGCGGCCCAGCACCAACGAAGTGGACGCTTTAGCGGCGTGGCAGAAAGCGCGAACCGTTTTCCTGAAACGCAAGGAGACGGTAGACGCCGAAATCGCCAGCATCGAAGAAATGCGACGGGATATCCAGGCGCTCAAGGGAGCGACCACCGAACTTCAAAGTGTGGAACAGCGTCGTCCGAGTCTGAATGAAGCCGTCGAAGAGGCATACCAGACTGCTGAATCCTGCAAACGGGAGCATGAGAAGGCAAAATCTCAGATCGAGCAGGATAAGATCATGCTCGACAGCCATCTTGCTGGCCGTCCAGGTTTCTTCTCCCGTTTGTTCGCTACTGTGGCCTGGAAGTCGTGGAGATCGACACTGCAGAAGCTCTCGGCGACCTTGCAGCAATCAGTCTTACGGGCGCAGGAGACAGACGGTGCCCTGGAGCTTGCAACGACTGAGTGGAGCAATACTGAGTCCCAGTTACAGCAACTCGACCAGGAAATTTCCAGCAAATGTCAGGCTGTCTCGAAATTGAAGGCAACCGAGGCAGAGGCACGAAATTGCATGGGAGACAGGGTCGTTGATGAGAGATTCTTCGAGCGCGAGCACGAGGCTATCCACCTGACTGCGCCATGGCTTCCCGATGAGGTTCATCGCCTGCGGGAGGATCTTTTCGCCGCTGCCCTGACTGTGCATAAAACGTTCATCGATGCTTCGGCCAGCCGCTTGCAACACAATCTTGGGCTATTGATGTCGGGCATGGTGGCTGGTGCCTTCCAGTCTTCCGCTCACCGTGAACTTCTCCCTGATCTTTGGTCGAGCCTTTTCATGGTGGTGCCGACTGTATCCACAACGTTTGCCTCAGTACGGACGATGTTCGGAGATCTGCCACCAGAAAGTATTGGCTGGCTTCTGATTGATGAAGCGGGCCAGGCCGTCCCTCAAGCGGCAGTTGGAGCAATCATGCGGGCAAAACGCTCCATCGTGGTAGGCGACCCGTTGCAAATCCCACCTGTGGTATCGCTACCCGAAAAGCTGAACGCCGAAATCTGCAAGTTCTTCAACATTGACCAGATCGAATGGTCTGCCCCCGCCGCATCTACGCAGACCCTTGCTGATCAGGCATCGCGCTTCAAATCCACCTTCGTCATGGATGTAGGCGATCGAGAAGTCGGGCTGCCACTGCTCGTTCACAGGCGTTGCCAGAACCCAATGTTCGATGTTTCTAACTCCATCGCCTATGCCGGGCAGATGGTCCATGCTGTCGGGCCTAAAAAACCTGGATCTATCGGCTCGGCTTTGGGGAGATCTCACTGGGTGGATATCAATGGCGATGCTGAGACGAAGTGGTGCCCCGACGAGGGCGAAGCGGTTGTACGAATGCTCAAAGAGCTGGCAGCATCGGGCATTACAAATCCGGACGTATTTATCATTACACCATTCAAGATCGTAGAGCAGAACATGCGTCGGCGTCTCGACAGTGAGACAGATCTGCTGCGGGCGTTCGGCGTAAAGTTGGATGAGTGGTGCCGTGATCGTGTTGGCACGATCCACACGTTCCAGGGCCGAGAAGCGGATACGGTCATCCTGTTACTGGGTGCTCCGAAAGCAAGTCAACAAAGGGCGCGTCAGTGGGCGGCAAGCCCGCCAAACATAATCAATGTAGCCGTCTCACGTGCCAAGCAAAACCTGTATGTGGTCGGCTCGGCTGCTGCATGGGCAGGGGCGGGAACTAGTCTCCAGGTCCTACATCGGCAATTGGCGCAATCAGCCTGACAATCTCCGCGGTGGCCCTCATTGTTGAGGGCTCATCGCGAACAATCTGCAACCTACGTCAGTATCGGACCGGTCGCTACATGTCAAACACTGACATTGCTCACATAATATTCTATGTAGTCATTATCCAACGCCCATCCGAGCTTGATGATTCTTATAGCTCCACTTATATCCACACTGAGGAATAACCTCTAACAACGCTAAGGAGCACGATTATGGGGCTTAAACCTGGTCCAAAACCAATTGCGAAATCAACAGGAAAACCCGATCAACGCAGGCGTGATAATAAGGATACACCCGGCAATACCCCAGGACTGAAACCAAGCAAATCAACTGGGAAGTAATCGTTCAAGGGTATAGATAGTTCATCTATACCCTTAACTCGTCAAATCTGTCGAATTTAGCCCGCTTAGTGCCAGAAGCGGAAGTTCGTTATTGCTATCATCGATGTCGAATTACTTGGACTACTTGACATGAATTAATAGGGTACAAGACGATGCATAATGTGCAAATCGATTGTTTAGTTTATTGAAAGGGAAGACCTACCTTCCCTTAGCATAAAATCATAACCCCAATAATTTAACGCATAGTGAGAAGAAGATTATCAACAGGATGAATTCCATTTCTCCTTTTAATCTTTCTTTTGAACCCAGATATAACTATCCGCGAAGTGAGTTTTTTTATCGGTTTAAACACGGCGGCAACGCAAAGTAAAGGAATAACACCTGATAGTAATGAAGCCACGCTAACCACTGTGTCAGACGGGACATGATAATATGCAATAAATGAAACAGGTATGATCGCTAACAATATAAAATAAACAGAACGAATTAATTTATATTTTAACCTGGCGTTTCTCTTTAAATTCACACCCTCACGGATCCGCGTCTGAATTATTACATTCCTAACTAAGGCCTGGGCTTCAGCTTTAGTTGCAGCTTTTTCTAGATTCGATTTGATGACAAGTTCATTCTTGTCTGCACTTACTTCTTCAAGTTTCTTCTGAAGAGCCTCAACTTGTTTTTCACTTTCGATACCTTGCTCAGCCCGAATTTCGAGTAAAGAGTTTGTCCTAAGTGCATTTTCTATTACATCTTCATCCATAAAACTCATGATATCCTCAACCAGGTCAGGTACAAATCCCTCCGGTTGTAAATTTTTGCTTCTCAACTCTATAACCAAGTTGGCAGCAGTCTCTTTTGACATGGCGCCACTCGCTACAGAATCTTTCATATCTTTGTATACATCAGCGACTTTAGCTGCCACCTGTGTAGAAAGAATAACTTGTGCTCTAGCTACCACATCAAAAGTTGTAGGTAATTTCACTCCATTAGCAAACCCTTTATGAGACTTAAACCATAATCTCTCAGTTATATAGTCTAAAGTGACAGCGAATGGTATCGTTCTTTCTCCCTGGGTAGAAAAGTAATGCGATAGGGATTTGGTTATATTTTTACCCGTGACGAGCAGTGCTCCAGTTTGCTCTAACTTTATATTACTTCTTCCTTTTCTCTTGTAATTTATTTTTGTGAAAACTTTTAAAGCATCAGCAATTTTATCCAACTCATAATCTGGAAACTCTCTTTTTAGTTTATCAAGCATAGAGGTGCTTTCAATATTATATTCTGGCTTATCGTAATAATCAGTGCCTGCATCAAGAGAAATTTTCATTTTTCCCAGTTTTTCAAAAAACTCTATTTTTCTTATTGTAACTTCTGATTTTGTAGAGCAAGTCTGTAGTAGGTTGATCATTCCAGTTTTAGATGGATCTGGATGTTGATTACGCTCGAAAATCTTTTCTGCTGCATAAAAGTAACTTTCAACTTCGTTTTTAGTTTCTTCAAAGTACTTTAATTCTATTTTTGATTTATTGCCTGAGCGATCTCGCAACCCTTTGACCAATAACAGAAACTCCTCAAACATACGATAATGAATCTCGCCATTTAACCCTACAGCATCAAATAGTAACTCTGTATCAAGAACTATTTGAAAATCATTCCTCCATGGTTCAGCATTAACTAAATCTGAGTTATAACAAATACCACCGTAAAGAATCAACCCCTCTTCAACCTTGTTTAACTTATCGGTGAACAGAGAGTTTTCTGAATTCTGAATGATAAACTGACTGATAACTACAGAGTTCTCACTCTGCTTTCTGTCATGAATAAAATATGAATAAAAATCTGATAAGAGCTCTTCAATCTGCTCTGAATTAAGTTCTACCTTACTAAATGACTTAACGAATTGAATGAGCAAATTTTTTATATAGTCTTGTTCTTCCTTTACTTGCTCGTAACTTGCTTTTAGAGTGTTATTTCTATCAAATTTTTCGGTCACATAATATTTGCTATTATTAAATTCCAACAACTCTTTTTTCTTGAGTCTATTTTTTAGACATGATTTCACCACAGCTTCAGGTATATCAAACCCATAATCAGAGTTTAGTTTCTGAGAGCACTTAGTTACGTCAAACTCCCATAGCTGATGTATGACTATAGTTGAACATAGAAACTGGGCTAAAACATCGTAGATATCTTTCTTATTTTCATGTAATTGACGAAAAAGAGCTGCAGATGCCAATAAACGTTGATCTTCCATAATTCCTTTCTTGAGAACATTCATACAGCTCCTCCGATCACATTTTTGATGGTTTGATGCAGAAGCAACGTGTACTTATTGAATATTGAACAATAAATTTACAAGATTACTTCAAAGTGTGTCAAAAAATTTTTTAAAAAAATCTATCTAAAACTAGATTTCCTTTACATGAAAATATTTCATAACAAAACCAAAATTTTCAGAATTTTATTCTCTTATTAGTCGTAGGGTCTTAGGTTTGTTCGAGGTTTCCATCTGAAGCCCTCAAGCCGATGACCGGCTTCCCCTGACCCGCACCCATTAGATGAGCATACATCTCTGCGAGCAATGTCATCATAGTGACCCTGACATTCGGTGTAACTCAGTCCGCTTCTCGCTCACTGCGGATCTTTAGGTCCATCAGCTCATCCGTAGCGTGCCAGGAACGGAAGTTGCAGCGACGAAATATGATAAATTATGTAGGGCTGATTACAATTAAGGCAAACTTAACAACCTTAGCCATTTATATATCAGCGTGATGAGAAAAAACAGGGAGACATAAGCTTTGACGGCGACTGAATACAGAGAAGTATTGAAAGACACGTTAAAAATCCACACACAAAGTGCAGTCGATATGATCTTTAAGATCAAGACTAACTTTCCAGAAAAAGCTAAGTCAGTCGACGTCGGTATCCATTCTAATCAGGATCAGGATAGAATGTTTTCTGTCATGGTTCATCTATGTGGCACAGACCTGTATGCTCTCAACAAAGCTATAGCGGATTATCGATTGCTATTTGATATAAAATTTATCGGTGGCAAATTACAACCAAATACCCCGATATTGGATCCTGACGAAGTTTCATTTTCGATCAATGACTTGATTGTTGAAGTTGGCATTGATTGGATTAATACTCTATGGGATTTGTCTGGCGGTCTGAAAATTCCAGGATATGTATTTGGAGACGAATGTTTTTCAAGGGACCTTATACAATTTAGCAAATGAATTGTCTGCTCCTCGCTCAAAGCAGACTTTATGACCTCGATTTCCGGCAGTTCCGAGCTAAGAGCGAACATTGAAATCATAAATCGGCCTAAATCTTAGGGGAGCATCTCCCCCCTTATTATGTAGCCAGTTTACTGAAGGTGTTGCTTTAACCAAATACGAGTGCCTTCAATGTCATACGCTTTTTCCCCAAATCCTTTCGCAAGCAGGGATTCAGGTAAATACTCATCATATTTATCAAGGTACTTTTCTGGAACATCTTTGGCAAGTTCAAATGCAGATGGTAAGTCTGACAACAGCATTTCTTTAAGCGCGTGCTGAACAGAAACTACACTTGAGTTATCGATTTCTATAACACCAGCAATTGAATTTGCTTTAAAACCACAACGTATGAGCAAGGCTGTAATCGTATTCACAACTTTATCCCCCATCCAGGGAATTACATAACAGTGTTGCCCACTCGTAATAAAATACTTATTTTGCAGGTCATAACGCTGAAAGTTACTACAGCCTTCAGCAAATAGGTTTCTGGCGGCAGAATCGGCATAATCAACTCTCTTACTACCTATTGCTATGCGGTAATCACCTTCCCTATAGATAGCGAGCATTTCCTGACGAACTGCATCATGAACAGACATTCCTCCCCCACTAAATTGTGGCGGCTGGCCGCCTTTGGTCGCCTCTACATAGATAACTTTTTTCTCTGTCTCGATCTCTGTCACTTTCCAGCGCCGCCCACCGAAGATGATGTGCTGGTCAGGTAGCAGTGGGGAGTCCACAGGTATTGTTCCAAGGGTTCTGTTTCCGGTGACAATACGGAATTCTTCTGGTGTATTGAACACTGCATAAAAAGTGTAATGGTTAGTCAGTTTCTCCCCCTCTGCCCCAACAACTATTTCGCCGCTAGCCAGTTGAGTGAGCAGGCCACATGTTCCCATATGTTTAAGCAGACTTTTAAAATCGTTTAAATCTACATTTCTGAACGGCCCTGTCTGGCATAGTTGTGACCAGAGCTGCTCGGCACGAACTCCGCCCCATTGTGCCGTAATAGCAAGAATCTGGTGTAGGAGCGTGGAGTAATGCATCTGCTGGGAATCGGCAGGCTCAAACCATTGTTTAGAGATCATCAACCTGATCATTGCCATCGACTGCACCAACTGCAGCCGTAGGTGGTCAACGATACTGCTAGTCACAGTAAGCTCATTTTCTGTAATTAGCATTCTTAGAACTGATGGGGAGTCACGTCGCCCAGAACGTCCCATACGCTGACGCAGACTGGAAACAGAATGCGGAGGCGTAACTTGTATAACCGACTTAACCTTACCGATATCGATGCCCAACTCGAGCGTCATTGTACAAACAGCTGTTGTGGGCAAATTTCCTTTCTGAAGACGAGATTCAAGCGCCTCACGTAATTCCTTGGCAAGGGAACCATGGTGGGGAAAGAATTCATTCGGTACAATTTGTTCCTCACACATGTCGCTCAACGTTGCCGCAATGCTTTCAGTGCGCTTTCGGCTGTTTGCAAAGACCAAATGAGAATCGCCACGGCAAAGTCTAAAAATGTCAGCGCAAACGTCATGCTCAGCTGAACTCTGAAGTTCTTCCTCTTTTTGGATCACGCGCTCCAGGTACCCTTTGACCTGTACCTGAAGATTGGCCGTGCTATTACTATCTGTAACAGTTACGCAGGGGAGTAGTTTGTCCGGGCGCAACAGTTCAGGCACTTTCTCCAGTTCCCCCAGCGTGGCACTCAACGCAACACGGGGAATTGGATTTACCTGGCGTCCTAGCACATGGTCAATTCTATTGAGCAGAGAAAGCAGCTGTACACCACGCTCTGAGCCTATAAAAGCATGAAACTCATCAATAACGATGTATGCGACTGAAGAAAACGCCTGTTTGAGCCAGCCCATTGAGTTTATGAGCAAAGACTCAAGTGACTCAGGTGTAATCAGTAAAATGCCAGCAGGGTTCGTCCGAGCCTTCTTCTTTTTGCTTTGTGATACATCCCCGTGCCAGGGAGTCACTGGCATTTCCAATGCATCTCCAAGGCTCTCAAGACGACGGTGCTGATCGTTAATCAATGCCTTCAACGGGCTGATATAAATTATGCCAAATCCATTAGTGAGATCTGCAACTGCCGAACAGGCAGGAAGAAAGAAAGCCTCTGTTTTACCCGCTGCGGTACCTGCACTGATTAGCACGTCTCGATCACGGGCTAAAATTACCGGGATAGAACTCTCCTGCAGAGGCCTTAATGTAGACCACCCCTGCTTATAAACCCACTTACGGACGCGGGGATCGAGACTATCGTAGGCACTGCTCATAGTTTGAAGTTCGCAAGACCATCGTCGTCATCGCTTTCCTCCGCGATGGCGTCATCCATATCGCTGGGCCTGTCCTCTTCAATCGCCACACCCTCGATGAGTGTTTGCCAGTTCATCGTTGTGTTTTGTTCCAGCACGGCCAGCATATCCAGAAAACCTTTTATGGTATTACGGGGGGTACGGAAGTAAGCATCTCCAATGGTTTTACTACAGTGATGCAGAAATCCAGTCAGTGCCTCATCTGGTACCAGATAATTCTCTGGATCTCCGCCAGCATAAACATGGCGAAGATTTCTCAGCAAAATATACAGTTCCTCAGGGGTCAGGCTGGCAAGATGCAAAGTGGGGGATGAGTAGTCAATCACTCCTGCTTTTTGCGCGAATCGATTTTCCGCCAGACGTGATTGGAGCGCCTCATAGCTGTAAAGACCTTTACGCGGATCGAAAAGAAACTCTGGCGTCCCCCCGAGGATAAAACCAATGTTCTCGGCTGAGCCTTGCAGGCAGTCATTCAGGATTCGCAAAATCTGTTCGTAGTTCGCTGTTCTTGCTTGCGTATTATTCAGTTTAAAGAGGTTCACCATTTCGTCGAGGCTGACCAAAAGACCGGCATAGCCTGCCTGGCGGACAAAAAGGCTCATCAGCTTCAAAGAGTCATAGAATGAAGCGTCTGAGATAATAGTCCGAACGTCGAGATCGTTACGGGCATCAGTTTTAGTGGTGTACTCTCCCCGTAACCAGCGAATGGCATTGGATTTTAGCGTTTCGTTATCCTGCTCATGCCCCCGCCAGAATGCATCAATGACCTTCGCAAAGTCATATCCGCCGACCATATCTGACAGTGCTGCCAGTCGTTTATGAATAACTGATGAAACCTCGGATCCGTCCGTGTCAGCTTCCTTTCTTGCCTCCGTAACGAACCTTTCAACAACGCTAAGTAGCGCATTACCATCCGGCTTGTTTCTGGTGGACATGTTTTTCATAAGCTCAGAATAGAGATTACGAGCCTGACCTCCCGATGAGTGAATACGTCTGTCAGGAGAAAGGTCAGCACTGACTGACACCAGCTTCTTCTCTAGCGCAATAGAGCGCACAACACTCAGAAAGAACGTTTTACCAGAACCATATTCACCGATGATAAGTCTGAAGCTTGCCCCGCCGTCAGCAATCCTCTCAATATCCTGATGGAGAGCAGTTATCTCATTCACGCGGCCAACCTGGATATGCTGAATGCCTATCCTTGGCGTTACACCTGACTTAAGTGACTGAATAATAGCGTCGCGTTCTTTCACTCTTATACGTGTTACAGACATTCACTATCCCTCTAATTCTTTGGCAATTTCCAGGTCAACCCAGATATCATCATCGGCATCGTCCAGCACCGGAGCATCAACCACCGCATAGGACCAGTCATTGATCACCTCAAGCGCACCGCCGAGCATCAAATTCAAATTTCCGCACAATTCTGTCGCCTCTTTCCGGGACCACTGTTCTTTCTCCAGCAAACTGCGATAAAGCTGGCTATGTGCGGAGTCAAGGCCCCCCGCCTCCGTTAATGAGGCTGGAGCGCTTTCTGATTCTTCCGGTTCTTCTTCGGTGAAAATTGTGTTCAGTAATTTACGGACATCATCCGTGGCTGATTCGTGGCGGGCAAGTACATTAGCATCCAGCGTGAACCCTGCCGTTGGCTGATCAGTTGGTACAGACGAGACGAGATCATGTTCAGCTGCGGAATGCTGATGGATATTGCTCGAGACAGATGAGGGATCCAGACCCAAACTTGAATAAATCTTCTCAAGCTGTTTGATTTCGGCAGGCGCTATTGTGCCATCCGAGCAGGCAACACTAACGATAACTTTACCCACAGCAGCTTTTTCCGCAGCCCCCATCAACTCAATCCTGCTTTTCATTCCAGTCATATTGGCTGGGGTATGAAGCTGCCACGTTAAATACGCATGTAGAGAACGCTTTTCATCATCGGTGAAACCAGTGTTGCTGTTGATAGCATCCTCAAGCACTTTCTGTTCAGCTTGATCAAGAGAATCGTCAATCAAGGCGACCATCGCCCCTAATCTAAGCGTCATTACAGCTGAGATAAATTCAGGAGAAGGTGAGAAGCGTCCACCTTCGGCGGCAGGGAATAGAACAAGTGTCCCATCAACATCCGCCTTAACATGGTGATAATACGGGTCAGGTGCCAGACTGTAGCCCATCTTCTGTGCAAAGGCCTGCATCAAGTCGGCCTCTTTTTTATTGATCTTCGCCGGACAGTTGGAATTCATATGTGACCAATAGTCAGCAACCGAGACGAAGCCCCCCTTATTGAGGATCGCTTCATCAGCCCAATGTTTGAATGAGCTTAATATTTTTTCTGCGCTTTCATTAACGATCTCTGAAGGCAGCAACATAATTGCTGCAGTATCATTGACTGACGTACCATTCCTACCAAGGTAGCGACTGTAAGCATCAAGTTCATCCGTACATATGTCGGCAAGAGTAATAATTTTCTGGACAGGTCCCTTCAATGCAATTGGATCAGGCAGGTCGGGAACTGGAAGTCGGACGCCTCGTAAACTAGGACTTGCAGGTGTGTAATCTAAACGTAAGCGCGTTTTATTCGCCTTAACGACCATCCCTTCACCATATTTGAGGGTGTAACGCCGTTTGAAAAGCGCAGCAAACTCTTTAGCACAGCGGCGAGCCGGGGTACGCAGCGAATACTCGGTATGGTTTATTACCCAGTTCAACGCCAGTTCAGCTGATACAGGAACTCCTTCATGTACAGTTTTTGCCAGAGCCAGCTTAAATTGCATGCTGTTGCTGAAACCTGAATCGCTATCGAGCTCAGTGGCTAAGCCCATGTTCGGGCGCAGAATAGACATGGCTTCGAGTAATTGGGCCGAATATCCACGGAATGAGCGGTTCTCAATGAATACCGATCTTAACCGAGCGACTTCATTGAACAGATTACGGAACTCAGCATCAGGGAATTTTGGGTCAGTGGAATCTACGAGCGCTTTTCTTTCCAGGCCGTAGAGGTAGATAAAAACATAGCCGATAGGACACGATGGATCAGACCTATCGCTGGCGAGCCAACTGACATACGCACCGCGTGCTTCTGGGGAAAGAGAGGAAAAACTGGGCCAGTATCCTAATGAACCGTCCTCGTAAAGATAAGAAGTGGGTTTTATCTTACATGTGTCATCAATTAATGATGCCTCACTTCCATCATCATAATAGCCGCCGGATTCCTGACCGGAGGGCTTCACACGTTGCCCCACGTAAATGTGGCCACCGCTAATTGCTACACCAGCTACAGTTATCATCTCACCCGGAAGTACCCATCGAGCTAGTGCACCTGCTGACTTTGAGGTGTTCCGGTAATGATTGGTTGTCACCCGAAGCTCAACACCCCGGCCACCGCTCAATGTAAAAGTTGCAAGGTTATCGTCTTCACTATCATCGTTTCGCACAACCGCCTCTTTTTTCTTGATGTCAGCGAGCCATTCTTTTGGTGGTGCTTTGACAGGAGTGGAGGTATACGAGGCTGCAGCCTTACGTTTTTTCTTTTTGAAAAACAATAAATAAATCAAATAAATCGCTGCTATGAATATCCATAACTCCATGAGCATTAACCTTAATAAAGATTTTTTCACATACACCAGTAATGGCGAGTGGAAGCAGGGAAGTGAATTAGTCTTAAAATTGTACTTCTAAATTGCTAGGGTTAAAACCAAAATACACGCAAAATGAATTTATTAATTAAATGACAATAACTATTGGTTAAGCATGCTTAACCAGATGTGGATTTCTAGGGTGCAAGAATCTCTGTCAGGCAATTACCTCTAAATAAGATCATATTGCTTTTGTATTAACATGCTTGCAACTACCACATAGATACAGAGCAGATCCTTGCATAGAGGAGCTTACCGACTCGCTGGACAGCGACAATAATCTGGTTTCAAAACCAATCAATCGGATTATATTTTATTAACCTTCAGATGCTCTTACTTAGCAAATCTGATAGCAATGGGATTGTCTACCCAGTGTAAAAGCGGGCGTTGCTAATGGGGGATGAATTAAACAACGGGGAGCAAGTCAGGATATTACAGATTTGAAGTAGCAGAAATTAACTTTAAGCATGAAATCTTCATTTTTCTTAATATCCCAAACAATTGAAACCATAAAACCCCGTTGGTAGTACTAGCAAGCAGCAGAGCAAAGCAACAGCCTCAAACGACTTATGTACAGACCTGCTAACTTATCAGGACACCCTGGCTGAAACACTGGTAGAGCCTGCATATCGTTTACAGGTACACATCACCATAGACATTTTTACTCCAGCAGCTAAGAAGGATCACTCTTACCAGCACATCGGACCTAAATGCTTAGTGAGTCTGCTTTGGGAAGGATTTAAAGATCTTTATAGATGCAATGAAGTACAGATAATTCTATCTAATCATATGATATATAAAATAAAAATATGAAATGGTGCCGATAATAGGAGTCGAACCTACGACCTTCGCATTACGAATGCGCTGCTCTACCAACTGAGCTATATCGGCTTTCAGGCCGCGCCACGAGCGTGACTGCGGTGTAAAAGGGTAAGGAAGATTGGGTGATGCGTCAACCACTTATCAAACTGACTGCTGGTTTTTGCATCACCCGGCTTCAATTACGCACGAATCGTGTCGTCGCCGAAGCCGATCCACTTGTAGGTGGTTAAGGCTTCAAGCCCCATCGGGCCGCGAGCATGCAGCTTCTGGGTGCTGACCGCTACTTCCGCGCCAAGGCCAAACTGGCCGCCGTCGGTAAAGCGGGTTGAGGCGTTGACGTATACGGCAGAGGAATCCACTTCGTTAATAAAGCGGTTCGCGTTGCGCAGAGTGCGGGTCAGGATGGCGTCCGAGTGCTGGGTGCCATGCTCGCGAATGTGGGCGATGGCATCGTCCAGGTCGGCAACCACTTTCACGTTCAAATGCAAAGAAAGCCATTCGTCGTTGTAGTCAGCTTCTTTCACCGCCTCCACCGCCGCCGGGCCGTTTTGCAGCACATGCAGCGATTTCTCGTCCGCATGCAGGGTCACGCCGGACTCGGCCATTTGCTTGCTCAGCGCAGGCAGGAAGCTGTCGGCAATCGCCTGGTGCACCAGCAGCGTTTCCACCGTGTTGCAGGTGCTCGGGCGCTGGGTTTTGGCGTTGACGATGATTTTCAGCGCCGGTTCAAACTCGGCGGTGTCGTCCACCACGATGTGGCACACGCCGATACCGCCGGTGATCACCGGGATCGTCGACTGTTCGCGGCAAAGTTTATGCAGGCCCGCGCCACCGCGAGGGATCAGCATGTCGATGTAGCGATCGAGGCGCAGCATTTCGGTCACCAGCGCACGGTCAGGGTTTTCAATCGCCTGTACCGCCGCTTTTGGCAGGCCGCACTCTTCCAGCGCCTGCTGGATCACCGCCACCGTGGCGTTGTTGGTGCGCCAGGTTTCTTTCCCGCCGCGCAGAATGGCGGCGTTGCCGGTTTTCAGGCACAGAGAGGCAACGTCTACGGTGACGTTCGGCCGGGCTTCATAAATCACGCCCACCACGCCGAGCGGCACGCGGCGACGTTCGATGCGCAGCCCGCTGTCCAGCAGCCCGCCGTCAATCACCTGCCCTACCGGATCGGCGAGATTGCAAACCTGGCGCACGTCGTCGGCGATGCCTTTCAGGCGGGCCGGGGTGAGCTGCAGGCGGTCAAGCATGGCTTCGCTGAGGCCGTTTTTACGCGCCTCGTCCACGTCCTGCTGGTTCGCGGTCAGGATCTGTTCCGCACGCGCTTCAAGGTAGTCGGCAATTTTTTCCAGCACGCGGTTCTTCTCGCGCCCGGAGAGCAGTGCCAGCTGGTAAGAGGCCTCTTTTGCCGCTTTGCCCATTTGTTCAAGCATTTATCTGCTCCTTAATTAACAATCATGTCGTCGCGATGCACGGCCACCGGGCCATATTCATAGCCGAGGATGTCGTCGATTTGCTGGGAGTGGTGCCCGGCAATACGGCGCAGGGCGTCGCTGTTGTAGCGGCAAACGCCGTGGGCGATGTCGCGCCCTTCCAGGCTGCGAATGCGGATCACTTCGCCACGGGAGAAGTTGCCGCTCACGCTTTTGATGCCTTTGGGCAACAATGAGCTGCCGCGTTCCAGAATAGCGGACAATGCGCCGTCATCCACGGTGATTTCACCGGCTGGCGGGGCGCCGAAGATCCAGCGTTTGCGGTTCTCCAGCGGAGACTGCTGCGCGTGGAAGCGCGTGCCGACGGGGTTCCCGGCCATCACGTCGCCAATAACGCCAGGCTTGCTGCCTGCGGCGATGATCACGTCGATGCCAGCGCGGCAGGCTACGTCGGCCGCCTGCAGTTTAGTGCCCATGCCACCTGTGCCAAGGCCAGAAACGCTGTCGCCTGCAATGGCGCGCAGCGCGTCGTCGATGCCGTGCACTTCTTTGATCAGTTCCGCTGCCGGGTTGTTACGCGGGTCAGCGGTGTACAGGCCCTGCTGGTCAGTGAGCAGCAGCAGCTTGTCGGCCCCGGCCAGAATCGCCGCCAGCGCAGAAAGGTTGTCGTTATCGCCCACTTTGATTTCCGCCGTCGCCACGGCGTCGTTTTCATTAATGACCGGCACAATGTTGTTATCTAACAGAGCTCTGAGCGTGTCGCGGGCATTAAGGAAGCGCTCGCGGTCTTCCATATCGGCGCGGGTGAGCAGCATCTGCCCGACGTGAATGCCGTAAATAGAGAACAGCTGTTCCCAAAGCTGAATCAGGCGACTTTGCCCTACCGCGGCCAGCAGCTGCTTGGACGCGATGGTGGCGGGGAGTTCGGGGTAACCGAGGTGTTCACGCCCGGCGGCAATCGCCCCGGAGGTCACAATCACAATACGATGCCCCGCCGCGTGCAGCTGGGCACACTGGCGAACCAGTTCAACAATATGGGCGCGGTTCAGGCGGCGGGAGCCACCGGTTAATACGCTGGTGCCTAGTTTTACGACCAGCGTCTGGCTGTCACTCATGATTCTCTGCCGTTTCTACAAAAAAGGGGAAATTAAAAAGCCAGATGACGTTGTAACAGGACTCGCGCGGCTTGCCAACAGGCGCGTGGGAAAAGGGCTAATAAGCGAAAAGCGATCGCTGAAAATAGCGGATATATTTTACATTTTTATGACATATAAACTTTATTACGTTTATTTAATCTTTCTCCTAAATTGTCATAAATCTTTAATCTGAGAACGATAAAACCCTTCCTGTTTTTAGCGGGAGCCCGACTCCTGGAACAATTTTGCAAGCTTTCATCATTCTTGGGATAACAAATGAAAAAGAGCACACTGGCATTAGTGGTAATGGGCATCGTGGCTGCTTCTGCTTCTCAGGCAGCCGAAGTTTATAACAAAAACGGCAACAAGGTTGACCTGTACGGCCGCGTAAAAGCTGAGCATTACTTCAGCGACAACACCGGCTCTGACGGCGACCAGACCTACGCTCGCCTGGGCTTTAAAGGTGAAACTCAGATTAACAGCCAGCTGACCGGTTACGGCCAGTGGGAATACCAGATTGCGGGTAACAAAGCAGAAAACGACTCTACCGGCACCAAAACTCGCCTGGCGTTCGCGGGCCTGAAAGCCGGTGACTACGGCTCATTCGACTACGGTCGTAACTACGGCGTGCTGTACAACATCGCCTCTTACACCGATATGATGCCAGAGTTCGGCGATGACTCGTTCGTCAGAACCGACACCTTCATGACCGGCCGTGCGACCGGCGTGGCGACTTACCGCAACAACAACTTCTTCGGCCTGGTTGATGGCCTGAAGATGGCTCTGCAATACCAGGGCAAAAACGGGGCTGACAGCGCGAACACCCGCAGCGACACCTCTCGCCAGAACGGTGACGGCTTCGGCACCAGCCTGTCTTACGACATCGCTGACACCGGCCTGAGCGTGGGCGCAGCCTACGCCAACTCTAACCGTACCAACGCGCAGAAAGCGTCTGTTTACGGTAAAGGCGACAAAGCTGAAGCCTGGACCACCGGCATCAAGTACGACAAGAACAACGTTTACCTGGCAACCATGTACGCTGAAACCCGCAACATGAACCCAATCAGCGTCCCGGGTTCCCTGGCCGGCACCAGCAGCAGCGTGTCTGGTTTTGCTAACAAAAACCAGGCGTTCGAAGCCATCGCCCAGTACCAATTCGACTTCGGCCTGCGTCCATCCCTGGGCTATGTTCAGTCCAAAGCGAAAGACATCGAAGGGATTGGTGATGCGGATCTGGTGAAATACATCGACGTGGCCGCTACCTACTACTTCAACAAAAACATGTCTGCGTTTGTTGATTACAAAATCAACCAGCTGAGCGACAACAATAAGTTGAAGCTGAACAACGACGACGTTGTTGCGGTTGGTATGGTTTACCAGTTCTAATTCGCGATACTGCGGACAAAAAAATCCCCGTCAGGTTGACGGGGATTTTTTATTTTCAGGCGGAGAGTTTTAGCTTTTTTTCAGCGAAGTTCTCGGCGGGTACCAGCCCAAGCTCAAGGCTGGCGAGTAAATCTTTCAGGCGTTTGTGGAAACCGCGCAGCGTCTGCTCCAGTTTTTCGTCCACTTCTTTGTTTTTTGCCGGGGTTGCCGTCCATTTACCGTCTTTATCGAACAGGCCGAACTGCCAGGTGTAGGTAAACTGCTTTTCCTGGGCTTCCAGCACCATCCACCATCCCCAAAATTCACGTTTCTCCGGCGCGGGCTTTACGTTAACGCACACCGCCAGGCAATCGAAGAAGAAACGGTTATCTGCACACTGCTCTTCCCGGATGTACGGGCCAAGCGCGGCGAACTTTCTGATCAGTCTACTTTTCGGGTGTCCACTCGGTAACGTCATTACGATCTCCTGTTGTGAAGCAACTGTTTTAGCAAACAGCCAAAATTTAGCAAATATTTAACGTAATCTTTGTTTCACCCAGCCGGTAATTTCTTTAAGCGCTTTGTCAAAGTTTTGATACACCGGGTTAAACGGGATCTGGAGTAATTTGCCGTCGGCAGATGACGAAGTGATTAAACGAGATTCTTCTTCCGGGCTGAACGGATCGTTTTCCCAAAAACCAGACAGCATTGGCGTTGGGCAGCGGCGGCCCAGCAGGCCCTGGGTTTTCAGCGAGTAGCGGTTCAGCTCCACGCTCAGCGCGCTGTCGGAGATGGAGGTCATGCCAAGGCGGCTGGCCAGCACGTCAATGTACATTTCCGGCACGTTGGCCTGGCGCTGCGGGTCGCTCAGCAGCGCGTGAACCACCGGCCCAAGGCAGGCCACGGCTTTCAGGCGCGATGCTTCCAGGTAAGCCAGGCGCACGGCAACGTTGGCGCCAAAGCGGAAGCCAAATGCCGCCACGCGTGTATGGTCCACCCACGGAATGTTAGGCAGTGCTTTTAGCACGTGCTGGTGCAGCACGCTCGAATCCTGCGTCAGCTTCCACTTGGAAGAGAAGCCGACCGACGGCATGTCGATGGTCAGCATCGCGATGCCCTGCGGCGCAAAGTATTTCTCAAACAGGCTGTAATAATCGCTCTGTAGGGCATCCAGGCCGCCGCACATCAGCACGGTAGGGAATGGCCCTTCTGCCCCCTTAGGCATATGCAGGAAGCCGCTGATGGTGCCGCCGCCGGTCATCGGGAATTCCAGCTCGCGCAGCCCGCCTGACAGCCGGGGAGCAGCTTCTTCATAAGCGCGGTTAGCCAGTACCTGAGCCTGCTCGGCCAGCGCATCACCTTTCAGGTGCGGGTAGGCCGCAATGCTGTAAAGGTTTGCAGCCTGTAGCCAGCATTTGCCGATTTTCTCTTCGTCGGTTTCCTGGCCCGCACGCTGCTGCCAGAGCATCGCCTGCTTCGACCATTCGTAGATCCAGTTGCCGCCGCGGTAGCCCATCACGGTATCAAACAGCTCGTCGTTAGTTCGCTCAGCCTCCGTGCAGGCAATCCTGGCCTGAACTTCAAGGATTTCACGCGGATCGACCCCGCGCCAGATCCACATCAGGCGATTGATCATGCGATACCAGTGAGGCGCGTTTTTGCCGTCCAGCGTGGACTGAATCGCCGGCGTTGCGGTATGCCGCGCACGACGCACCAGCGTGGACGTTTCCGGGTGTTTGAATCTTGGCTTAAAGAGGGTTTCGCTTAGGTTGGCCTGCGACATCGTTTCACTGCCTCCATGAATACGAGAAACGTCGCTATTGTAGCCTGATACGGCCTAAATAACACAAACGCCCGGCAGTGCCGGGCGTAAATCAATGCAAATTTAAGGGGATTAACGGCCGGCCAACGGCGGCACGAACACCACGCCCATATCCCACGGCTGCTCAATCCAGGTGTCCTGCGGGATATCAATCACGTAATCGTCCACCAGCGGCTGACCGGCTGGTTTGGCGAAGATGGTGACGAAATGAGCTTTCGGATACATTTCGCGAATCGCCACTGCGGTACCGCCAGTATCCACCAGGTCATCAATCACGATGAAACCTTCACCGTCGCCTTCCGCACGCTTCAGCACGGTCAGCTCACGCTGGTTGTCGTGGTCGTAGCTGGAGATGCAAACGGTATCAACATGGCGAATACCCAGTTCACGAGCCAGCAGCGCGCCCGGCACCAGGCCACCACGGCTAACGGCAATAATGCCTTTCCACTGTTCGGCTGGTAGCAGACGCTGAGCCAGTTTGCGGGCGTGAATCTGCAACATGTCCCAGGTGACGACGTATTTTTCGCTCATGTGAAGTATCCCGGCCTGTAAATAACGGCTTAAAAAGTATTCGAAGGGGTTTTGGTTGCGCGAGATTATAGAGATCTGGCGCACTAAAAACCAGTGCTGCGGGCTATTGGCAGCCGATTTTGCTCTTATTCAACCTTCACGCAACAAAAGAAAGTGGTATTCTCAGGACATCGCGCAAGCCGTGCTTGTGGTGTAAATGAACCCGGCCAAAAACGTGACCGGTAAGCCAAAAAAATGACTCCAGGGAGACTCAACGTGTCTGAATTGTCTCAATTATCTCCACAGCCGCTGTGGGATATTTTTGCCAAAATCTGTTCTATTCCGCACCCGTCCTATCACGAAGAAGCGCTGGCGGAACACATCCTGTCCTGGGCAAAAGAAAAAGGCCTGCACGTAGAGCGCGACCAGGTGGGTAACATCCTGCTTCGCAAGCCTGCCACTCCGGGCATGGAAAACCGCAAACCTGTGGCGCTTCAGGCGCACCTCGATATGGTGCCGCAGAAGAATAACGACACCGTGCACGACTTCGCCAAAGATCCAATCCAGCCGTACATCGACGGCGAGTGGGTCAAAGCGCGTGGCACCACTCTGGGTGCGGACAACGGCATTGGCATGGCGTCCGCGCTGGCGGTGCTGGCTGACGACTCTGTAGAGCATGGCCCGCTGGAAGTGCTGCTGACCATGACCGAAGAAGCCGGCATGGACGGCGCGTTTGGCCTGCAGGCTGGCTGGATGCAGGCAGATATCCTGATCAACACCGACTCCGAAACGGAAGGTGAGATCTACATGGGCTGCGCGGGCGGCATCGATTTCATCACTACGCTGCCGCTGCAGCGTGAAGCGGTTCCAGCGGGTTTTGAAACCGTCAAGCTGACCATCAAAGGGCTGAAAGGCGGCCACTCCGGGGCAGATATCCACCTGGGCCTGGGTAACGCCAACAAGCTGCTGGCTCGCTTCCTGCTTGCTCACGCCGCAGAACTGGACGCTCGCCTGCTTGACCTGAACGGCGGCACCCTGCGTAACGCGATCCCGCGTGAAGCCTTCGCCACGCTGGCTGTACCAGCCGCGAAAGCCGCTGAGCTGAAGTCTGCGGCTAACGACTACCTCGCAGTCCTGAAAAACGAACTGTCTGCGGTAGAGAAGAACATCACCGTGCTGGTTGAAGCCACAAGCTCCGACAAACAGGCGCTGACCGCTAAAACTCGCGATACCTTCCTGCACCTGCTGAACGCGACGCCAAACGGCGTGATCCGTAATTCCGACGCGGTGAAAGGCGTGGTTGAGACGTCCCTAAACGCGGGCGTCGTGACGATGAGCGACGACAGTGCAGAAATCATCTGCCTGATTCGCTCCCTGATCGACTCCGGTAAAGACTACGTGGTTAGCGTGCTGGAATCACTGGGCGAGCTGGCCGGAGCGAAAACCGTGGCGAAAGGCAGCTACCCTGGCTGGCAGCCGGACGCGAACTCTCCGGTGATGGGTCTGGTGCGTGAGACTTACCAGAAGCTGTTCAACAAAACCCCGAACATTATGGTTATCCACGCCGGTCTGGAATGCGGTCTGTTCAAAAAACCTTACCCGGAGATGGACATGGTTTCCATCGGGCCAACCATTACCGGCCCACACTCCCCGGACGAGCAGGTTCACATTGAGAGCGTTGGCCAGTACTGGACGCTGCTGACCGAGCTGCTGAAGGCGATTCCGGCGAAGTAATTTTTACCCTCACCCTAACCCTCTCCCTAAAAGGGAGAGGGGATTTTCTTCGCCCTACAGCCCCAGCAACAGCTGCCTTTCCAGCTGCGGGTCGAGCAGGGTCACGTGCAGCCCCACCAGCCGAACACCTCGCCCTCCCCTGCGTTCTGCCCACGTTTTACGGGCGGTGGCGATCAAGTCTTCTTTATTCAACTTCGGCCAGACGTGCTCCTGGGTCGTCAGCTGGAAATCGTTAAATTTGAGCTTGATGCCCTGGCGGGCGATGCGCAGGTCGGCGCGTTCTTTGGACAGCCGCCGCTCAAGCTCCGGGTACAGGCGCTCGATAATCTCTTCGCATTCGTGCCACTGGTGAATGTCTTCCGCCAGCGTGCGCTCCACGCCAACCGACTTTCTCTGGCGATCGTTACTGATTTCCCGCTCATCAATCCCCTGGCTGCGCTCCCAAAGCACCCGACCAAATTTGCCGAAGCGCTTTAACAGCATCGCCAGGTCGGCATTTTGCACGTCGGCACAGGTTCGCAGGCCGAGCGTTTCCAGCTTTGCTACCGTCACTTTGCCAACGCCGGGGATCTTCCCTAACGGCAGCGTCGCTAAAAAGTCAGGCACCTGTTCGGGCGTAATCACGAACTGGCCGTTCGGTTTATTGAGATCGGAGGCAATCTTCGCCAGAAACTTGATCGGCGCAATGCCCGCCGAGGCGGTCAGGTTTAGCTCGTCGGAAATAGCCTGGCGAATATCACGGGCAATTAACGTGGCCGAGCCCTGGCAATGGTCACAGTGGGTGACGTCCAGATAAGCTTCATCCAGCGACAGAGGCTCAATGAGCGGGGTATAGCGGGAGAAAATTTCACGAATATGGTTGGAGGCTTCTTTATACGCGTCGAACCGGCCCGGCAGCAGAGTGAGGTGCGGGCAGAGTTTTAGCGCCATCGCGGTCGACATCGCGCTGCGCACGCCGTATTTTCTGGCAGGGTAATTCGCCGTGCTGATCACGCCTCGCCGCTGGGCGCTGCCACCAATCGCCAGCGGGATATCGCGCAGGGCCGGATTATCACGCATCTCAACGGCGGCAAAAAAGCAGTCCATATCGACATGAATGATTTTGCGCATGCTCACTCAACCAGAAAAATAACACTGGATAAGTATACAGCTTATTTTCGATATGGGGAAATCGCCGTGGAGCGGCCAGAACATAAAAGCAAGCGACATGACGATCGGCAAAAAGTGACCTGGCGCTAAAACTCCAATTGATTCCAATAAAATGTGTAAACGCCCCAGTCTGGAACTTGCGAAAATCAACCACAATGCTAATGTGAGCGCAATCCTGTACAGATTTTTCTGATTTCGGGTCCCTTTAGCCGTCCTGGCTGTTAGTTGCAGGTTTATCAAGGAATCAAGCAGTATGCGTAAGATCGCACTGATTATTGCGATGCTCTCTATGCCGTTTTTCTCTTTCGCCAGCCTGCTTAATAGCAGCGGTGTCGCCGCCCCTGTCGGCAAAGATAGCAGACAGCAGCTCATGGGCTCCCCGGTTTATATTCAAATCTTTAAAGAAGAGCGCACCCTGGAACTGTGGGTGAAGATGGGCGAGCAGTATCAGTTGCTCAATAGCTATCGCATCTGTAACTATTCCGGCGGCCTGGGACCAAAACAGCGCCAGGGCGATTTTAAAAGCCCGGAAGGATTTTATAGCGTTGATCGCAGTCAGCTAAAACCGGACAGCCGTTTCTATAAAGCCATTAATATTGGCTTCCCGAACGATTTTGACCGCGCTCACGGCTATGAAGGGAAATACCTGATGATTCACGGTGCCTGCGTGTCGATTGGCTGCTACGCCATGACCGACTCCGGCATCGACGAAATTTTCCAGTTTGTGACCGGCGCTTTAGTGTTCGGCCAGCCGCGCGTTCAGGTGAGTATTTTCCCGTTCCGCATGACCGACGCCAACATGGAACGCCACAAGTACTCCACCTACATCAACTTCTGGAAAGAGCTGAAGCCAGGCTATGACTACTTCGCGGCCAACCATCAGCCGCCGGGCGTGGCCGTGGTCAGCGGGAACTACGTCATCAGCAAACCTGCCGTGATGACGCCGGTTCAGCCGCAGCTGGCTTCAAACTATAAGCTCACCGAGGCAAAATAACGCCGACTTGCCTGGCTCAATTTTGTGCCAGGTTTCGTTGGCGGTGAGCGGCTGAGTGGCAATGACCGTGACCACATCGTTCGGTGTGGTCTCTGCCTGAAAGTCGATTTCCATATCCTGATCCAGCAGTTTAGCCACGCCGAAAGGCGCTCTGCGCGTGATCCAGAACAGGTTTGTCGAGCAGAACGCCATCACGTAACGCCCGTCCGACAGCAGCATGTTAAACACGCCCTTCTCTCTCAGCTCCGCACCCAGTTCAGTAATGTAACGGAATACCGCTTCCATATTGCCCGGCGTGCGCGGGTAGCGCTGCGTGAGCTTATGCAGCAGCCAGCAAAACGCCTGCTCGCTGTCAGTTTCGCCAATCGGACGAAACGCCCCTGTATCCAACGAGCGGTAGCCTTTCAGCTGCCCGTTATGGGCATAGGTCCAGTTACGGCCCCAAAGCTCGCGGGTAAACGGATGGGTATTTTCCAGCGCGACCTTGCCGCGATTAGCCTGGCGAATGTGCGCGATAACCGAGCAGGATTTAATCGGGTAGTCCTGGACGAGACGGGCGATGGGCGAGTTGAAGCTCGGCTGCGGATCTTTAAAAGTGCGACAGCCTTTCCCTTCGTAGAAGGTAATACCCCAGCCGTCTTTATGGGGGCCAGTTCCGCCCCCGCGCTGCACCAGACCGGTAAAACTAAAGCAGATATCCGTCGGTACGTTGGCACTCATCCCGAGCAGTTCGCACATCTTTTCTCTCCCACAACGAATGCCTCTGCCCGGAAAGAGCAGAGGACATTTCGGGCTAAGCTTTAACCATTTCTTTTTCGATTAACTGAATCAGGATGTGGATCACTTTGATGTGAATTTCCTGAATACGATCCGCATAGCCGAAGTGCGGCACGCGAATTTCGATGTCCGCCGTGCCTGCCATTTTGCCGCCGTCTTTCCCGGTCAGGGTGATGACTTTCATGCCTTTCGCACGAGCAGCTTCGATAGCTTTGATGATGTTGCCTGAGTTACCGGAAGTGGAGATCCCCAGCAGCACGTCGCCTTCGCGGCCCACGGCCTCAACGTAGCGAGAGAACACGTGGTCGTAGCCGAAATCGTTACTGACGCAGGAGATGTGGCTCACGTCTGAAATCGCGATCGCCGGGTAGCCCGGGCGGTTTTCACGATAGCGGCCGGTTAACTCTTCCGCAAAGTGCATAGCATCGCAGTGTGAGCCACCGTTCCCGCAGGACAGTACTTTGCCGCCCGCTTTGAAACTGTCTGCCAGCAGCACCGCTGCGCGCTGAATGGCATGAATATTGGCTTCGTCCTTAAGGAAGTTAGTCAGCGTTTCCGCCGCTTCATTTAGCTCACTACGAATAAGATCCTGGTACATGAGGAGGTCCTTGAGGTTGGGATGAATTTCACATCCGGCAGTGTACCGGATAGCGCCGAAAGCGAGAAGCGTAACCCCGCGTGTTTAGCCGGGGTTTTCCGTTGATGGGCGGCAACAATGTGAGCGAGGTTGTAATTATTTTGTAAACACATTGCTAAAGAAAGCAACATCCACTACAACCAATACATCACAAGTGGTCAGACCTCCTACAAGCAAGGGAGCTTTCTTTATGTTGATTTTAAGTATTGTCCTTACCGTTGTTCTGCTGGGTGTGCTGTTCTATCACCAGGCAAATCTACTGCTTAGCAGCGTGATCCTGCTGGCCTGGACCGCCGCGCTGGGCTTCGCCGGCATCTGGTCGTTCTGGGTGCTGGTTCCGCTGGCGGTGATTCTGGTGCCGCTGCTGGTGACCCCGCTGCGTAAAGCGCTGATCTCCGCGCCGGTCTTCCGTGGCTTCCGTAAAGTGATGCCGCCGATGTCCCGCACCGAAAAAGAAGCTATCGACGCCGGGACGACCTGGTGGGAAGGCGATCTGTTCCGCGGCAAACCTGACTGGCAAAAACTGCATAACTACCCGCAGCCAAAGTTGACCGAAGAGGAACAGGCGTTTATTGATGGCCCGGTTGAAGAAGCGTGCCGCATGGCGAACGACTTCCAGATAACCCATGAGCTGGCCGATCTGCCTCCTGAACTGTGGGCCTACCTGAAAGAACATCGCTTCTTCGCGATGATCATCAAGAAAGAGTACGGCGGCCTCGAGTTCTCCGCCTATGCTCAGGCTCGCGTGCTGCAAAAACTGTCCGGCGTTTCCGGGATCCTGGCGATTACCGTCGGCGTGCCTAACTCCTTAGGCCCGGGCGAACTGCTGCAGCATTACGGTACCGAAGAGCAAAAAGATCACTACCTGCCACGCCTGGCGCGCGGCCAGGAGATCCCTTGCTTCGCGCTGACCAGCCCGGAAGCCGGTTCTGACGCCGGTGCTATCCCTGATAGCGGCGTGGTTTGCATGGGCGAATGGCAGGGCGAGCAGGTGCTCGGTATGCGCCTGACCTGGAACAAACGCTATATCACGCTGGCGCCTATTGCTACCGTGCTGGGCCTGGCGTTTAAACTGTCTGACCCGAAACGCCTGCTCGGCGGCGAGGAAGACCTAGGTATTACCTGTGCGCTTATCCCAACCCATACCCCGGGTGTGGAGATCGGCAAACGCCACTTCCCGCTGAACGTGCCGTTCCAGAACGGTCCAACCCGTGGGAAAGACATCTTTGTGCCGATCGACTTTATTATCGGCGGCCCGAAAATGGCCGGCCAGGGC
The DNA here is from genome assembly GCF_013386425.1 of Cedecea sp. P7760. Taxonomy (NCBI): domain Bacteria; kingdom Pseudomonadati; phylum Pseudomonadota; class Gammaproteobacteria; order Enterobacterales; family Enterobacteriaceae; genus Cedecea; species Cedecea sp. P7760. Next base: position 177,763 of record NZ_JACARU010000023.1, read on the forward strand.
TGGCGCATGCTGGTTGAATGTCTGTCCGTGGGGCGCGGTATTACCCTGCCGTCCAACGCCACCGGCGGCCTGAAATCCGTAGCAATGGCGACCGGCGCTTACGCTCACATCCGCCGCCAGTTCAAAATCTCTATCGGTAAAATGGAAGGGATTGAAGAGCCTCTGGCGCGCATCGCCGGTAACGCCTACGTGATGGATGCAGCCGCATCTTTGATTACCTACGGCATCGTGCTCGGCGAGAAGCCTGCTGTGCTGTCAGCCATTGTGAAGTACCACTGTACCCATCGCGGCCAGCGCGCCATTCTTGATGCGATGGATATCGTTGGCGGGAAAGGCATTATGCTCGGCGACGGTAACTTCGTGGCCCGTGCTTACCAGGGCGCGCCGATTGCCATCACCGTTGAAGGCGCCAACATTCTGACCCGCAGCATGATAATCTTCGGCCAGGGGGCAATTCGCTGCCATCCATACGTGCTGGAAGAGATGGCCGCCGCGCAGAATAACGACGTAAACGCCTTCGATAAGCTGCTGTTTAAACACATCGGCCACGTGGGCAGCAACAAAATGCGCAGCCTGTGGCTGGGCCTGACCAACGGCCTCGGCAGCAGCACGCCAACCCGCGACGCAACCAAACGCTACTACCAGTACATCAACCGCCTGAGCGCAAACCTGGCGCTGCTGTCGGACGTCTCCATGGCCGTGCTGGGCGGCAGCCTGAAGCGTCGGGAGCGTATCTCCGCTCGCCTGGGCGATGTGCTGAGCCAGCTGTATCTGGCTACTGCGGTGCTGAAGCGCTACGAAGATGAAGGCCGTAACGAAGCCGATCTGCCGCTGGTGCACTGGGGCGTGCAGGATGCGCTGTATCAGGCTGAACAGGCGATTGATGACCTGCTGCGCAACTTCCCGAACCGCTTTGTTGCCGGGACGCTGCGTCTGGTTATCTTCCCGCTGGGCCGCCGTTACGAAGCCCCGTCTGACGTGCTGGACCACAAGCTGGCGAAAATCCTGCAGGTGCCGTCCGCAACCCGTTCGCGTATTGGCCGTGGTCAGTACCTGACGCCGAGCGAGCATAACCCTGCTGGCCTGCTGGAATCCGCGCTGCTGGATATTATGGCCGCCGAGCCGATTCACCAGCGCGTCTGTAAAGAGCTGAAGCGTAATCTGCCGTTCACTCGCCTGGATGAGCTGGCTAAACAGCTGCTGGCTGAAGGCAAAATCACCGCCGATGAGGCCGCGATTCTGACCAAAGCCGAAGCAAGCCGCCTGCGCAGCATTAACGTGGATGAGTTTGATCCCGAGGCGCTGGCAACACAGCCGGTGAAAGTGCCGGAAAAGCACAGAAAGGTTGAAGCCGCTTAACCATTAACCCCGCGAAAGCGGGGTTTTTTATTGCCAACAAAAACGCGTTTTCTCGTGCTACAGTGAAAGAAATATTCCGCTAAGAGGCTGCCGATTGTGTCTGGTCTGAAAGTTTCCGTTCTGCAACAACCGCTCGTCTGGATGGACGGTGCCGCAAACCTGCGTCACTTCGATGTACTGCTGGAGGACGTGCGCGGGCGTAACTTGATTATTCTGCCTGAAATGTTCACCACCGGCTTTGCGATGGAAGCCGCCGTGCAGTCGATGCCGGAACAGGAAGTGATTGACTGGATGCAGTTCAAAGCTCAGCAAACCCAGGCGATGATCGCCGGCAGCGCCGCGTTACAAACCGAACGTGGGCCGGTAAACCGTTTCCTGCTGGTTCAGCCGGACGGCAAAGTGCATTTCTACGATAAGCGCCACCTGTTCCGCATGGCGGATGAGCATCACCATTACCAGGCCGGCGAAGAACGCGTGATTATTGAGTGGCGAGGCTGGCGTATTTTACCGCTGGTTTGCTACGACCTGCGCTTCCCGGTGTGGTCACGTAACCGCAACGATTATGACCTGGCGCTTTACGTCGCCAACTGGCCAGCGCCGCGCTCGCTGCACTGGCAAAGCCTGCTGCAGGCGCGCGCTATTGAGAATCAGGCTTATGTCGCGGGCTGTAACCGCGTAGGCACCGACGGCAACGGCCACCATTACCGGGGCGACAGCCGGATTATCAGCCCACAGGGCGAGATCCTTGCCAGCGCCGAGCCGCACCAGGCGGCAAGGCTCGATGCCGACCTTTCGCTGATTGCGCTGCGCGAATATCGGGAAAAATTCCCGGCGTGGCAGGACGCCGATCCCTTCAGCCTGTAGTGAGGTACAAACCGGCCCATTCAGGCCGGTTTTTTATTTGTCAGCCAACAGCGTAACGGCGCGAGTAAAAGCCTGAACGGCAAGCGCCACATCGCCTTCAACCACGGATTCCGCCGGATGATGGCTGATCCCCTTCTCGCAGCGAACGAACAGCATCGCGCTCGGCCAGCGTTCAGCAATGGCAATCGCGTCGTGCCCTGCGCCGCTAGGCAGTGAAAGACTGCGCCCCTGAACTTCGCTCACCGCCTGCATTAACGTCGCCCGCAGCGTTTCATCACAAGGCGTAGCCGAAATAGCGTAATATTCTTCCGCACTAAACCGCATGCCGCGCCGGGCCGCAATGGCCTCTCCTTCGGCGAGAAGCTGGCCCAATAAACTCACCAGGCTTTCATCACGCGGGCTGCGAATATCCAGCGTAAGTTGAACGTCGCCGGGAATAACGTTCACCGCGCCTGGCGCACAGCTTAACGTCCCCACGGTGGCGACCTCATCGGGGCCGTGGTGACGCGTTGTCGACTCAATAAAGGTCATCCATTCGGCGGCGGCGGCCAGGGCATCTTTACGTAGCGCCATAGGGACCGTCCCCGCATGGCCCGCGTGGCCGGTAAAGCTACAGTTCAGGCGGCGCGCGCCGTTAATCGCCGTCACTACGCCCAGCGCCAGGCCTTCTTCTTCCAGCACCGGGCCCTGCTCGATGTGCAGCTCCAGGTAAGCGGTAAAATCGCTTTTCGGCCGCTCCGCGCTGGCAATTCGCGAGGGATCCAGCCCGGCAAGGATCATGGCCTGTGCCACGCTGACGCCGCTGGCATCTTCACGGCTCAGCCAGCCTTCCGGCCAGCTGCCGGTTAGCCCCCGGCTGCCCAGTAACGTGATGCCGAAGCGGGTTCCCTCTTCATCACCAAAACCAACGATTTCGATGGCTTGTTCAAGCTGCAGATCGTTCTGATGCAGCCAGGCGACAACTTCCAGCGCGCACAACACGCCGAGCATGCCGTCGTAGCGCCCGGCGTTGCGAACCGTATCAAGATGAGAACCTAGCAAAACGGCCTTCGCGCCGTCTTGTCTGCCCTCGTAACGCCCGCAAATATTGCCGACCGCATCCTGCCAGGTCGTCATGCCGAGTTGTTCCATCCAGCCTGCCACCAGCTGATTCGCCCGCAGATGCTGCACGGAAAGGTAAACCCGGGTCAGTTGCCCTGCGTTTTCGCTGATGGCCGCCAGCTGGTCAGCCCTGTCCATGACGCGCTGGGCGGCAACCTGCGCATAATTCCCGTCCATAAGCGGCGCGGCCATTAGCGAGCACCTTGCGCGTAGACGTTCCAGGCCGCCTGCATGGCTTCACCCTGCACGGTTTTAAATCCAAGGTGGTTAAGCACCGCTTCCAGCGCGGTAAGCGTTTGCAGCACGCAGTCTTTACGGGCGTTATAGCCCATGGTGCCAATGCGCCAGATTTTGCCCTGCAGCGGGCCGAAGGAAGTGCCGATCTCGATGTGGAAGTCTTCCAGCAAGAGCTTGCGAACCTCTTCGCCGTGAACCTGATTCGGGATTGTTACGCCGAGGACGTTGTTCATCTTGTGCTCAAGGTTGCCGAAGGTTTCCAGCCCCATGCCCTGGATCCCCGCCACCATCGCCCTGCCGTGCAGTTCGTGACGGGCAATACCGGCGTCCAGGCCTTCTTCCAGAATGACGCGGGCGCACTCGCGGGCGGCAAACAGCATACTGGTGGCTTCGGTGTGGTGGTTCAGACGTTCTGGTCCCCAGTAGTCCATGACCATGCCAAGATCGAAATAATTGGAGTAGATCATCTCTTCGTCACCGTCCTGATGGGCCGCGGTGCGAATGCCTTCCTCTACGCATTTGCGGCGACGAATGGCTTCTTCCATCTGCGGGCTAAGCGTGATGGGAGAGCTGCCTGACGGACCGCCGAGGCACTTTTGCAGCCCGGCAGAAACGGCATCAAGCCCCCACGCGTCGGTAAGCAATTCGTTCCCGCCAAACGACGCCGTGGCGTCGGTGTAAAACAGCACGCCGTGGCGGCGGCAGATCTCGCCCAGTTCGGCCAGCGGTTGGAGCATCGTGGTGGAGGTGTCGCCCTGCACGGTCAGCAGCAGGCGGGGCTTTACCGCTTTAATGGCGTCTTCAATTTGCTGCGGGCTGAAGACCTCGCCCCACGGCACTTCAATGGTGTGCACTTCGGCGCGGCAGCGGCGGGCAATCTCACACAGCAGATGACCAAAACGGCCAAAGACCGGCACGAGGACTTTGTCCCCGGGACGGATAGCCGACAGCAAAATGGCTTCAATCCCGGCGCGGGAGGTGCCGTCCACCAGCATCGTCCATTTGTTTTCCGTGCGGAAAAGCTCGCGATACAGCACCATCACCTCATTCATGTAGCCCGTCATCACCGGGTCATACTGGCCGATAAGCTGGCTCGCCATGGCGCGAAGCACTCGAGGATCGGCGTTGATCGGGCCTGGCCCCATCAGCAAACGGTGCGGCGGATTGATCTGGGGGAAATGCTGAATATCAAACATGGCGATTCCTTGAGTCTGAGATTGAAACAAAAGATTCTTATAAGCCTCTTTTGCAACTAATGTGCCAGCCGCAGGCAAATTTTTTTCCGGCTGGCGGCGTCATGGCCAGCGCGGAAAAACAGGGTTGGATAAAACGATGAACTATTCTGGCTCACCCGAAATGCGCATCTGCACCAGCGAGGGGCGTTAACGTTGTTCGAGCTCGTCCAGCTCTGTATACAATTCAGCGATATTATGGATACGCTGACGCCCGCTGGTCAATGATTCATGCAGCACCGCGTTAGCCAGTAAATTCACCAGGCTCATGGCGCTGCTGTAGCTGTCAAAGGCCGAAACGCTGTCGAGCGGCGCGCTGAGATGCCAGCGTGAATAAGTCGCCAGCCCCGACGAAGCTGACTCACTCAGCACCACCAGCGGTATACCGCGCTGCTGCAGGCCGGCGAGCAGCGGCTTGATAATGCGCGGCCTGCGGCGAAACGCCACGGTGACCACGCAATCTTCCGGGCCAATATCAACCAGCTCTTCCGCCAGCGTCTGCCCCGGCTGCGGCAGCAACGACACGCCGCTGCGCACCTGTAAAAGCTGCTGGCGCAGGTGCATCGCGACCGGCCAGGAGTTTCGCATCCCGATGATAAATATGCGTTTACCGTTAACAAGCGCATTGACCACTTCGGCAAACGGGCTGGCTTCCAGCTGATTCACCAGCTGGGTGAGGTTGGCCATTTCCTGCTTGTAATGGCGTGCCAGCAGCGTGTTGCCCTGCACCGCGTCACGGTTTTCGGTCAGCGGCATGCCGCTCTGGCGCAGGGTACGCAGCTCCTCACGCATATCTTTGTAGCGCTCGTAGCCCAGCCGCTTAAACAATCGGCTCACGGTGGCCTTGGAGACGCCGGAAAGCCGCGCCAGCTCCGCGCTGTTGTAGCTGATCAGGTCATCAAAATGGTCAACGATGAACGACGCCACGCGCTGCTCCTGCGGGGAAAAGAGCGCCCATGAAGCCCGCAGCCGCTCGTCTAACTGTTTCATGCTGACTCCTGTAACTTTTGTTTCATCAAAGCCTGACACAGTGAAACGATCTTCGTCAACCTGGAACATCTCTTGCTTCTGACTTCCCTACCCGAGCGGAATTCCTGCAAGAGAAGAAAAACATGCAAAGCAATATGGCCCCCGGTGGCATGGCGGTTGCGCCCCATCATCTGGCCTCTGAAAGCGCGCTGTCCGTGCTGCGTCACGGCGGTGATGCCATTGAGGCAATGGTCGCTGCGGCCGCCACCATCGCGGTCGTTTACCCGCATATGAACGGCATCGGTGGCGACGGATTCTGGCTGATTGTTCCCCCGGAGGGCGAACCTGTCGCCATCGACGCCAGCGGCGCCGCCGGTTCGTTGGCGTCACTGGATTTCTACCGGGGAGAAAAAGCGATTCCCCATCGCGGCACCCGGGCAGCATTGACCGTGCCCGGCACCGTCAGCGGCTGGGCAGAAGCCCTGAAAGTTTCATCGGAGATTGGCGGCGGGCAGTTGCCTCTTTCGCGCCTGATGGCCGATGCCATTCGCTATGCGGCAGACGGGATCCCGGTCACCGCTTCTCAGTCACACGCGACGCAAAGCAAATATGCCGAGCTGGTCGATGTGCCGGGTTTTGCTGACACTTTCCTGCAGCACGGCGAAGTTCCGGCGACCGGCAGCCGGTTCACGCAGCCCCGGCTAGCGGCAACCCTAACGCGTATGACGCAGGAAGGCCTGGACAGTTTTTATCGCGGCCCGCTGGCCTCGGTTATTGCCGAAGAGCTGGCCGAGCTGGGGCTGCCGATTACCGCAGCCGATCTCGCTGAGCACCGGGCAACGCGCACGAAGCCGCTGCGGCTTGAGCATCAGGCAGGTGAGGTTTTCAATCTCGCGCCTCCCACTCAAGGCCTGGTTTCCCTGGCGATCCTGGGTATCACTGACCGGCTGCCGATGGCGAATGCGACCGAAGCGCAAACCGTGCATCGCATCGTTGAAGCGACCAAAAAGGCCTTTGCGCTGCGCGACGTACATATCACCGATCCGCGCCATATCACTACCTCAATACAGAACCTGTTGGATGCCGACTCACTCGATCGGCTTGCCGGGCAAATAGACGACAAAAACGCCGCGCCGTGGGGCAAAGGCAAAGGCCCCGGTGACACGGTCTGGATGGGCGTTATCGACGGTAACGGTCTGGCCGTGTCGTTTATTCAAAGTATCTATCACGAGTTTGGCAGCGGCGTTGTGCTGCCAAAAAGCGGCGTGCTTTGGCAAAACAGAGGTGCTTCTTTCAGCCTGGACCCAAACCATTTGCTGGCGCTGGCTCCGGGCAAAAAACCGTTCCATACCCTGAACCCGGCGGCGGCAAGGCTCGCCGACGGCAGAACGCTGGTTTACGGCTCGATGGGCGGCGACGGGCAGCCGCAGACTCAGGCGACGATATTTACCCGCTACGTGCTGCAGGGCATCAACCTGCAGGAGGCGATCTCCGCGCCGCGCTGGCTGCTGGGCCGCACCTGGGGGCAGGCTTCCGACAGCCTTAAGCTTGAAAGCCGCTTCAGCCCCGACACCTTTACCGAACTCCAGGCCCTGGGCCACGAGGTAGAAACGCTGCCCGCATTCAGCGAAGTCGTCGGCCACGCTGGCGCCATCGTCAGGCACACTAATGGCATGCTTGAAGGTGCGTGGGATCCGCGCAGCAACGGCAGCGCCGCAGGTTTTTGAGGAACATACTGATGAATCAACCTTCTTTTGACTGGCAGAACTACATTGCGCTTATGGAGCAACTGCTCGCCGTGCCGCTGACCGACGAACGCCGGAAAGAGCTGGAGTTTCAGCTGACGCGCATTGCGGCCATGGCGGAGCCGCTGATGGCATTTCCGCTGCCCGATCGTCAGGAAACCGCTGGAGTCTATTCACTATGACCGCCCTTTCTATACGCCAGACTCATCAGGGATTGCGGGACAAAACCTTTTCGGCAACCGAGCTTGCCCAACAAACGCTGGCCGGGATTGAGCAGCAGAACCCGCAAATTAACGCCTTTACCGAGGTGACCCAGTGTCGCCTGCTGGAAGAAGCCGCGTCGGTCGACAGGCTGATTGCCAGCGGCAGCGCGCTTCCCGCTTTGGCGGGCGTGCCTTACGCGGTAAAAAATATCTTCGACATTAAAGGGCTGACTACCCTTTCCGGTGCCGAGCTGTTTGCCGCAGAGCCCGCTGCCACGGCCGATGCCTTCGCCATAACTCAGCTACAAAAAGCAGGCGCTATGCTGAGCGGCGCGGTGAATATGGATGCCTACGCCTACGGCTTCACTACGGAAAACAGCCATTACGGCGCAACCAAAAACCCGCACGATCTTGCACGCATTGCGGGCGGCTCTTCCGGCGGTTCGGCCGCCGCCGTCGCTGCCGGGATGGTCAATTTTACCCTCGGCACCGACACCAACGGCTCGATCCGTGTCCCGTCGTCACTTTGCGGACTTGTTGGCCTGAAACCTACCTTTGGCCGCCTGTCGCGCGGCGGCAGCCATCCCTTTGTTGCCAGCCTCGATCATATTGGCCCGCTGGCACGTAGCGTGGAAGATGTCGCGGCGGTTTACGATGCGCTGCAAGGCTACGACGGCAGCGATCCTTTCCAGTCTTCCCGTACAATTGAGCCGGTTTATGCGACGCTTGAGCGTGATATGCCTCTTCGCGTCGCGGTGCTGGACGGCTTTTTTGAACGCTGGTGCGACGAAGACGCCAAAGAGGCGGTTAGCCGGGTAGCCAAAGCGTTGCAGGCAACGGAACATGCCTCCATGCCGGAAGCCGAACTCGCGCGCTCGGCGGCCTTTTTACTGACCGCGGCAGAAGCCGGAAACCAGTATCTGCCTGCGTTACGTGCCAGCCCCGAGCGCTTCGAACCCAATTCACGCGAACGCCTTCTGGCCGGGGCAATGACACCGTCAGCCTGGTACACCCAGGCTCAACGCTTCCGCGCCTGGTTCCTCGAGCGTACGCTGCCGTTATTTGATCGTTTTGATGTGCTTATCGCGCCCGCCACGCCCTGCAGCGCCACGCTTATCGGGCAGCAAACCATGAATATCAACGGGCAGGAGATCCCGGTTAAGGCCAGTATGGGGATCCTGACGCAGCCGATTTCGTTCCTCGGGCTGCCGGTGGTGAGCGCCCCGCTGGTCACCGCGAGCGGATTACCGATTGGCGTGCAGCTGATTGCCGCCCCGTGGCGGGAGGACATTTGTTTGCAGGCCGCACGGCGCCTGGAAGTTCAGGGTATTTTACAGACGAAGGTAAGCTAAATGATGCGAGATAATATTGACCGTCCGGCCATTCTGAACGAAGTCACCGAGGCATTTTATCGCTATGAGCAGGCGCTCATCACCAACGACGTTGCCGTGCTGGATGAGCTGTTTTGGGAAGATGCCCGCACCGTGCGCTACGGCGTGACGGAAAACCTTTACGGTATCGATCAGATACGCGCCTTCCGCAACGGGCGCTCCCCAAAAGGGCTGGATCGCCAGCTGAGAAATACCGTTATTACGACATTCAGCGACGAGCTGGCGGTGGCAAGCACCGAGTTTACGCGTGAAGGCAGCGATAAAGTCGGCCGCCAGATGCAGACCTGGGTAAAGTTTTCGTCGGGCTGGAAGATTGTAGCGGCACATGTGAGTTTAATGGGGTGACAGCTGTTTCTTCGTCACAAAGTCCCGGACCTATGCCGAAACAGCTAAGTTCCGTTCACTTTCGGCTCTGGCTCGGCTGAGAAAACTGAGGCGATTTAAGCCAGAACCGAGCCCCGCTTCTTATTTTTACCCTCNNGGCGGGGTTGAGCTGCCGGGAGTCCGGGGTCTCGGGGAAGTGACGGTGACTTCCCCGAGTCGTTCACGGTATCGGTGATGACATGTAAAACAGAACTGGAAGTGAACGGAACTTTAACCAGCCCAACAAAAGAAACAAGAAACAACACCAAGAAGCGTCTTACTCGGCATAAGGATGCATCTTCACCCAATGCTCGGCAATATCCTGCCTTCTGCAAATCCACACGCCTTCATGCTGCTGCACATAGTCCAGGAAACGCTGCAACGCCCGGAAACGGCCCGGCCGGCCTAGCAGACGACAGTGCATGCCGATGGACATCATCTTCGGCGCCGTTTCACCTTCTTCATACAGCACGTCGAAGCTGTCCTTCAAATAGGTATAGAACTGCTCGGCGGTGTTAAAGCCTTGAGCGGTGGCGAAGCGCATGTCATTGGTGTCCAGCGTGTACGGCACAATAAGATGGGGTTTGACGCGGCCGTCTTCGCAGGTGACTTTGCTCCAGAAAGGCAGATCGTCGCCATAGTAGTCGCTGTCGTACAGAATGCCGCCGTGCTCTACCACCAGCCGGCGGGTATTCGGGCTGTCGCGCCCGGTGTACCAGCCCAGCGGGCGGGAGCCAAACAGATCTGCCAGAATTTCCATCGCCTGATGCAGGTGCTGTCGCTCGGTGGCAGCGTCCATATTCTGATAATGGATCCAGCGCCAGCCGTGGCTGACAACGTCGTAATCTGCGGCTTTGATCGCGGAGACAATTTCCGGGTTGCGGGCCAGCGCCATCGCCACGCCAAACACCGTCAAAGGCAGGCCGCGCTTCTGGAATTCATTATGGATACGCCAGAAGCCCGCCCGCGAACCATATTCATAAAGAGAGTCCATCGACATATGGCGATCGGGAAAACTGGCCGCGCCGATGATATCGGAGAGAAACTGTTCTGAGCCGCTGTCGCCGTGCAGGACGTGGTTTTCAGCGCCTTCTTCAAAGTTGAGCACAAACTGAACCGCAATACGCGCGCCGCCTGGCCACTGCGCATGGGGAGGATTACCGGCATAACCGGCAAGGTCACGCGGGTAGTTTTCGGTAAAAGGATAGCGCGTAGCTTTTTCTTCTGATGGCATGATTCTCTCCTTCAACCTTAACTCAGACGAGCAAAAGAGCCCGAAAGCGGCTTTTTGTTCGGGTAAGCGAGGTCACCAAATTTACTGGTGCCGATGCCCAGCGCCACCAGGGACTCCACCAGCTTCACCGCAGCGGTCACGCCGTCGATAACCGGGATACCGATTTCCTCAGTCAGCTCTTTTGCCAGATTCGCCATCCCGCCGCAACCCAGCACGATCGCCCCGCTGTTATCTTCTTTTTTGGCCTGAATGCAGCGTTCACGCACCAGGCGCTGAGCCAGGCCTGTACCGTCTTCCAGCGCCAGAACAGGGAGATCGATAGCGTGCAGCGCGGCGCAATGATGTTCAAAACCGTATTGATGCACTAAGTGACGGGCAATGATCACCGTGCGCGGCAGCGTGGTAACAATCGAGAAGCGAGTCGCCACCATCGTCGCCATATGCATGGCAGCTTCGGCAATACCAATTACCGGCCCGCTGGCTATCTCACGTGCCGCCAGCAAACCCGGATCGCCAAAGCAGGCGATCACGTGCCCGTTCGCCCCCTGCGCTTTGCCCTGCTTAATTTGTTCAAGTACGCCGATGGCCGCGATGGCTTCATCGAAATGCCCTTCAATTGACTCCAAGCCCTGCTCCGGACAGCTGGCGAGGATCTGCGTGCCGGGTGCGGCAACGCTGCGGGCGGCTTCAGCAATAGTGTGCGTCATCGCCTGGCTGGTGTTGGGGTTGATCACTTGAATAATAGGCTGCTGCATGGTTATTCCTGTCGGGTGCCGAAGATGCGGGCGAAGTCTGGGGTGGTTTCACCGCTGCGCTCAAAATGCAGACTGGAAACAATATGTTCGAAGTGGTGCTGCATGGCGACGGTGAGCGGCTCAAGCGCTTTGTTACGCAGCAGTTCGATAAGATTTTCGTGATCGTCGCAGCGGCAGCCACGCTGCCATGGCGCGCCCCACGCGGCGATAACCAGCGATGAACGGTGCGTCAGGCTGGTGACCATTTCAGTCAGCACGGCGTTGCCGGAAATAGCCTGCAGCTGGATATGGAACGCCGCGGAGAACCGAATTGCCGCAGGCCCGTCGCCGTCGCGATGGGCTTTTTCTTCCTGCTGGATAATTTTACGTAACGCGACAAGATGCGGGGCCTGGAGATGCTCAAGCACGTGCGGCAGGTTGGCGCATTCAAGCACCGCCCGGGTCTGGAAGATCGCTTTCGATTCTTCTACGTCCGGCATGGCCACAAATGCACCACGTCCGGGCAGCATGGTGATCATTTGCACCGTTGCGAGGCGCGTTAAGACTTTGCGGATCCCGGTTCGGCTGATGCCAAAAACGTCTGCCAGCGCTTCTTCCGGCAGTTTACTGCCCGGCGGCAGTTGGTGTTCAACCATCGCCGTCATCAGCGATTGCCAGATAACGGCTTCTTTATCATGCAGTTCTGCTGGGGCTGTGACCCCGAAATCACGTTTCATCCACTACTCCTGTTAGCATCAGGCACCCTCATTTTGTATACAATATCATTGATAATTGAATACAAGAAATGCAAACCTGGCCTGGTTCCTGCAATACCTATGGCAGACATAATCCACCTTCTGTTTTATAGGAGCAGATCCCATGCCAGGTATAGAGAACAACGCCACAGCCATGAAAGAGAGTGCCCACGCCGGCTACAGCCCGCGCCTGTGCAACGATGACCTGGCCCCGACCCGCCACCAGACTTGGTCCTGGTATAATATTTTTTCGTTTTGGATGTCTGATGTACACAGCATGGGCGGCTATGTGGTCGCAGCCAGCTTTTTTACCCTCGGGCTTGCCAGCTGGCAGGTGCTGATTTGCCTTCTGGCGGGGATCTGTATCGTGCAGCTGTGCGCCAACCTGGTGGCAAAACCTAGCCAGATGGCGGGCGTGCCTTATGCGGTGATTTGCCGTCAGGCCTTCGGCGTCTTTGGCGCGAATATTCCAGCGGTGATCCGCGGGCTTATCGCCTTCGCCTGGTACGGAATACAAACTTATCTGGCCGCTAACGCATTAATGCTGGTGCTGCTGAAGTTCTGGCCGACGCTTGCCCCAATGACCGGCGTGAGCTTCCTCGGTCTGTCTCAGCTCGGCTGGATTTGCTTCGGTATTATGTGGGTGCTGCAGGCGATGGTGTTCTGGCACGGTATGAACGCCATTAAGCGCTTTATTGATATCGCAGGCCCTGCGGTTTACATCGTGATGATGGCGCTGGCCGGCTGGATCCTTTATCAGACCGGGTTCGGTGGGATCTCCTTCACTTTAGCGAGCAAGCAGCTCAGCTCCGGCGAGCAGGTGTGGCAGATGATCACCGCCACCGCGCTGGTCGTGTCCTATTTCTCCGGCCCGCTGCTTAACTTCGGCGATTTCTCTCGCTACGGAAAAAGCATGAAAGAGATCCGCCGCGGTAACCGCTGGGGCCTGCCGTTTAACTTCCTGCTGTTCTCTATTGTGACGGTAGTTATCGTGTCCGGCACCCAGTCTCTGTTCGGCAAGATGATCACCGATCCTATCGAAACCGTCAGCCATATCGGCAACAGCCTGGCGATGGCCATTGGTCTGCTGACGATGATCACCGCGACTATCGGGATCAATATCGTGGCGAACTTTGTCTCCCCGGCGTTCGACTTCTCTAACTGTTCGCCGCAGAAGATCAGCTTCCGCGCAGGTGGGATGATCGCCGCCGTGGGCTCCGTGCTGCTGACGCCGTGGAACCTGTTCCAGTCCCCGGAGCTGATTCACTACACGCTGGATGTTTTAGGTTCATTCATTGGGCCGCTGTTCGGCATCCTGATCGCGGACTTCTACCTCGTTAAGGGTGGAAAAATCCACGTCGACGATCTGTTCAACGACACGCCAAAAGGCCGCTACTGGTACAGCAATGGCTTTAACCCGAAGGCGATTATCGCCCTGGTGCCGTCGGTCGCGGTTTGCCTGACCATCAGCTTTATTCCTTCGCTGCATGAGGTCGCCAACTTCAGCTGGTTTATCGGCGTGTTCCTCGGCCTGAGCTGCTACCGCTGGCTGGCACGCAGCGAAAAAGTTGCCGGTGCGAGCGCTTTTACCGGCCGCGTAGCCACTTCAAAAGAGTAAAAATACCGGCCTGAATCCTCAGGGGTTCAGGCCTTTTTACATTCTCGACATACTCTTTTTCTTCTCCACGACGACGGCTGGCTCCGCAGGGAGTAATATATTCTCCCTTCGCCCTTTCCAGCAAAATCCCGTGTCAAAGGAGATTCCCTTGCTCAGCAGTAAGAAGTTGGCCACTGAGGCTGCCCCCCCTAAGCCGTCGGCCTGGTATGTATTGCTCCTGTTCACCATCCCGCCGCTGCTTTGGGCATGTAATTACATCGTCGGCAAAGCCGTTCGCAACGACATTCCGCCGGTTGGGCTGACCTTTATGCGCTGGCTGGTTGCGCTGATAGTGATCCTGCCGTTTGCCTTGCCTTATATTAAAAGAGATTTTCGTCGCTACCGGGAATACCTGGGCTGGATTATCGCGGTGTCGGTGACCGGCATCGTCTGCTTTAGCCTGCTGGTGTATATCGGCCTGCACCATACGTCCAGCACCAACGCGCTGTTGCTCAACTCCTGTATTCCGGTGCTGATTATGCTGTTTGGCGCGCTGTTCTTCGGCCACAAGCTCAGCGTGAAGCAGGTTGTGGGACTGGCGATTTCCTGCTGCGGCGTGCTGTTTATTATCTTTAAGGGCGATATTCACGGGCTGATGCAGATGGCGTTTTCATCGGGTGACCTGATGCTGCTGGCGGCCATGGCCTGCTTTGCGCTTTATACGCTGTGGATCCGTAAAATACCTTCCGATATCAGCCGAATGGGGCTGCTGGGCGTTCAGGTGGCTATCGCGCTTATCGTGACGCTGCCGCTGTGGCTGCATGAGATGAGCACCGGCGCGGTTCCTCACTGGAATACGATGACGATTTCAGCGGTTATCTTCCTCGGCGCATTCCCTTCTTTTGTTTCATACCTGCTTTACGGACGCTGCGTGGAAGCCGTGGGTGCCGCACGGGCCGGGCTGAGCATTCACCTGATCCCTGTCTTCGGCGTGGTGTTGTCGCTGGTGTTTCTGGGCGAAACGCTGCATCTTTTCCACATCATCGGGATTGCGACCATTTTGATTGGCGTGGCGTTAGCCAGCAGGCACTAGAGGTTACTTCAGCCAGCCCTCGCGCGATATCAGCGCGGGGGTGAAAAGGCATTTTTCAGAAAGCAGAAACGACGAAAGCCTGAATCATTGCTGACTCAGGCTTTCTGAATTGTGGCGGAACGGACGGGACTCGAACCCGCGACCCCCTGCGTGACAGGCAGGTATTCTAACCGACTGAACTACCGCTCCGCGTTTTGTTCCCCGTCGGGAACGAGGCGAATATTACGGTTTGGCCCGATAGCCGTCAACGCTTTTTATCATAAAATTAACCGTTTGCCGCAAAAATCACCTGAGTGGTGATTTTTAACTCATTTCCGCGCTATTTAGCTGCGCCAGAGGCAGCTTCCGCCTTTCTTCTGCACCAAATCAAGACGAGATTCATGCGCCAGAAGCTCTTCATCACTGGCGTGGATGACCCGCATGCCTGACGCACGACGCACGACGCGCTGAATTCCCCCGCTGCCCTGCTGCTGCTGCACGTCACCTTCCATAGAGAATTTCAGCGATGTTTGCCCGCCGGTCATCATCAAATAGACGTCGGACAGAATTTGGGCATCGAGCAGTGCGCCGTGCAGCGTACGTTTGCTGTTGTCTATTTCATAACGCGAGCAGAGTGCATCGAGGCTGTTTCGCTTGCCCGGAAACATCTTACGGGCCATCGCCAGGCTGTCGGTAATCTTACAGAAGGTTTCTGTTTTAGGGATGTCACGGCGCAGCTTGCTGAACTCGTAATCCATAAAGCCGATATCGAACGATGCGTTATGAATAACAAGCTCAGCGCCGCGGATGTAGTCCATGAACGCATCAGCGACCTGGTCAAACGTCGGTTTATCCGCCAGGAATTCATCAGCAATACCGTGAACGCCAAAGGCTTCCGGGTCCACCAGCCTGTCGGGTTTTAGGTAGACATGGAAGTTATTGCCCGTCAGGCGGCGGTTGATCACTTCAACCGCACCGATCTCGATAATGCGGTGCCCTTCGTAATGAGCACCGATCTGGTTCATACCGGTGGTTTCGGTATCGAGAACTATCTGTCTGGTCGTGGTAGAAATCATATAGCTGTGCTCATCGCGCTCGTTTATGTCAGACTTGACCTTTTCATCACAGGAAGTCTACCAGAGATGCGTAAACAGGTAGAAGTTTTCACCGATGGCTCCTGCCTGGGTAACCCTGGGCCGGGCGGCTTCGGTGCGATTTTGCGGTACAAGCAGCACGAAAAAATCTTCAGCGAAGGATTTCGCCTCACGACCAACAACCGCATGGAGATGATGGCCGCGATCGTCGCGCTTGAGGCGCTGATTGAACCCTGCGATGTGGTCCTCAGCACCGACAGCCAGTACGTCCGCCAGGGCATTACCCAGTGGATCCACAACTGGAAGAAGCGCGGCTGGAAAACGGCTGATAAAAAGCCGGTGAAGAACGTAGATTTATGGAAGCGTCTTGATGCCGCCCTGAGCCATCACGAAATTAAGTGGGAATGGGTTAAAGGCCACGCGGGCCACCCGGAAAACGAACGCTGCGACGAACTGGCTCGCAACGCCGCATCCCGTCCTACTCATGAGGATGTGGGCTATCAGCCGGACGGCGCGGCACCTTAACGCTGTCACGGTACTGCCGCGTCGCCCCCACCGCCGAGCGAATCTGATTTTTCGCTTTACGGCTTTTCATTGGGTTTAGCGTCAGCGGCAGCGTGCGTTTACGCGCGACAATAACGTGCATACAGCCCAGCGCAGGCAGGTGGGTACTCAGTAAACGCCCGCCCTGCTTATGCCACGGCAATACCTGAAAACTACGCCGATACATCACCTCAAAATTCAGCAATGA
Organism: Cedecea sp. P7760; assembly: GCF_013386425.1. Lineage (NCBI taxonomy): Bacteria > Pseudomonadati > Pseudomonadota > Gammaproteobacteria > Enterobacterales > Enterobacteriaceae > Cedecea > Cedecea sp. P7760. The sequence goes on from NZ_JACARU010000023.1 coordinate 194,464, forward strand.
CAGCCAGTCAAATTGCCTCATTGGGGTAAACATGCGGCTATTGAAAGGTGCACGCTTGCGCAGGAAGGGCACGGTTTTACCCAGGCCTAGCAGGCTAATAGGATTGAAACTGCTGAGAACAATCCAGCCATCATCGATCAGTACCCGATCGACTTCCCGAAGTAAGCCGTGAGGATCCGGGCACCACGGCAGCGTGTGGGCCAACAAACAGGCATCAACCGACTTCGCCGCAAACGGAAGGTGCAAAGGATCGGCGTTCACCTGCAAATGTTCACCCTGTAAGGCTACATTAACCTGATGAGAAATAGCGCAGGCTTCCGTGTTAACTTCTGCGCTCAGGTTGCCGATTTTCAGTAAATGAAAGCCGAACATTTTACCCAGCCAGGGGCGAAGCTGCTCTTCGAGCGCGTCCCGGTAGTATTCTCCCCATCGCAGCTGCGCCCAATGATGGGGGGAAGTGAGAATCTCAGGTATCCTTGCCGGTTTCATCACTACCTTCTTAATTGCCATAGAGAGGTTGAACTATGAATCTTAACAGTATTCGTGCTTTCCAGGATAACTACATCTGGGTGCTTAATAATGAGCAGGGAAAATGTGTGATCGTTGACCCCGGTGAGGCCGCTCCTGTTTTGAAGGCTATAGAGGAAAACGGCTGGCAGCCAGAAGCTATTCTGCTTACCCATCATCATGCCGATCACGTTGGTGGCGTTCAGCAACTGAAGGACAAATACCCGAACATTGAGGTATACGGACCGGAGGAAACCCGGCAGAAAGGGGCTACGCAGATCGTGGGCGAAGGGGATAAGTTTAGCCTGTCTGGGCGTGAATATAGCGTGATAGCAACACCTGGTCACACTTTAGGACATATCTCGTTTTATAGTTTTCCTTATCTATTTTGCGGCGACACAATGTTTTCTGGCGGCTGCGGAAGACTTTTTGAAGGTACGGCAGAGCAGATGTTTACATCATTTCAAAAACTTAATTCACTACCTGCTGAAACCCAGATTTGTTGCGCACATGAGTACACCGAATCAAACATAAAGTTTTCCTTAAGTATTTTACCCCATGATGAGCAATTAAAGGGATACTATCGAAAAGTTAAGGAGTTACGCGCAAAAAATCACTCAACCTTGCCGTCAACGCTGCAAACAGAACGCCAAATAAATATTTTTTTACGCACTGAAGATGCTGTTTTAAAAGAAGAAATTAAAAAAGAAACAAACTTGCAACAACCCCATGAGATATTCGCCTGGTTAAGGACAAAGAAGGATAGCTTCTGAATATTCTGGTTGTGTTGTCGAAAAGGCGACGGTATCATCGCTCGTCTTTTAAGCAACCATTGACACACACATGAAGGCAAAAGCGATACTACTCGCCTCTGTCTTGCTTGTCGGGTGCCAGGCGTCAAAGCATGACGCCAACATTCAACAGCATGCACAGAGTCTGTCTGCGGCTGGTCAAGGTGAAGCAGGAAAGTACACGGGTCGAGCGACCTCTGCGCGATGGATGGATGATGGAACCTTCCTCGCGCAAGATCAAAACCTGTGGAACTTCATCGGCAACGAGCTAAAGATGGGGATACCGGAAAACGTCCGGATCCGCGAACAGAAACAGAAGTACCTGAGTAATAAGAGCTATCTCCACGATGTAACATTACGGGCAGAGCCGTATATGTACTGGATTGCCGGGCAAGTTAAGAAACGCAACATGCCAATGGAACTAGTACTACTACCCATAGTGGAGAGCGCTTTTGACCCCCACGCGACGTCTAGCGCAAATGCCGCAGGCATTTGGCAGATTATCCCAAGTACGGGGCGCAATTACGGTCTTAAGCAGACCAAAGCGTACGATGCACGCCGTGATGTAGTGGCTTCCACCACTGCCGCACTGGATATGATGCAGCGTTTGAACAAGATGTTTGACGGCGACTGGTTGTTGACCGTGGCAGCGTACAACAGCGGCGAAGGCCGTGTGCTGAACGCCATAAAAGCGAACAAATCGCGGGGTAAACCTACCGATTTCTGGTCGCTGGCTCTGCCGCGTGAAACAAAGATCTACGTACCGAAAATGCTGGCGTTGAGCGACATACTCAAAAACAGTCAGAAGTACGGCGTACGTTTGCCGACAACGGATGAAAGCCGCGCGCTGGCGCGTGTTGAAGTCAGCAATCCGGTTGAGTTAACGCAGGTCGCCGAAATGGCAGGCATGTCGCTCACCAACCTGAAGACCTTCAACGCCGGCGTGAAAAGCACTACCGTTGGGAAAAATCAGCGTTACGTGATGGTGCCGAAAAAGCATGCCGAGCAGCTGAAAGCCTCTTTGGCTTCTGGTGAAATCGATGCTTTACAGCCTACGCTGGTTGCGGATAACCGCAGCAGTGCCGGTGGCAACAAATCTTATAAAGTGCGCTCAGGGGATACACTGTCCGGCGTTGCTTCACGCCTCGGTGTGAACGCTAAAGATTTGCAAAACTGGAACAACCTGAGCGGTTCTCGCCTTAAAGTTGGGCAAACGCTCAGCGTGAAAGGTGGCGCAACGCAGCTGGCTGACAATAGCAGCATCACTTATCAGGTGCGCAAAGGTGACTCACTGTCGAGTATCGCCAAACGTCACGGCGTGAACATCAAAGATGTGATGCGCTGGAACAGCGGTACCGATGATCTGAGGCCTGGAGACCAACTGACGCTGTTTGTCAGCGGGAATACTTCTCCAGATACCTGATAGTAAAGATAAAAAAGGCACCTGCATGGTGCCTTTTCTTTTTTGAGTTTATCCCTTTCGAGCTTCCAGCAGGATGATATCGCTGGTGAACGACCCGTCGCGCTGCAATTCAAAGTACTGCTTAACCTCGTCAGACGCACTTTTTTGGTAAGCGCGGATCGCGTCCGATAACACTATCGGCGTTCTCATCCTGGCAATCCAGCTGGAGAACTCCAGATTCAGCCTGTCGCATAAAACGCTGTGCGTCATCAGGCCCGCATCGTTAAACAGGCTCAGCCACTCTCCGCTGGAATAATTACGCACGTGCGAAGTGTCACGTAATGCCTCGACCGTTTGCAGCCAGATATCCTTCACCGGGTGACCCGGTGAAGTGACATCCATAAAAATAGCAATGCCACCAGGCTTAAGCACACGCTTCACCTCGCGCAGAGCCTGGCCGACATCGTGCCAGTGATGCGCAGAGTAGCGGCTGATGACCACATCAAAGGTGCTGTCATCGAATGGAAGTGATTCTGCATATCCCTGGCGAGTCGCAATATTAGTGATTCCCCGCGTGGTCGCCGCCTCCGCGACAACCGTCAGCATCTGCTCGGACAAATCATAAGCGACAACTGACTTCACCTTCGCCGCAGCAATAAAGCTTGCGTGCCCTGCCCCGCATCCCATGTCCAGCAGAGTGGCATTGGGAAAATCATTCAACCGCGCGCTAAGCCGCTCCAGATCGCGCCCTGAAGCATGAACCGTGCTGGTCAAATAGGCGCTGGCCTGGGATCCAAACTGCTGGCTAACTTTGTCATGATGGGATTGCGTTGTCATCGTTATGTCCTTGCGGTTAAGTGAGAAAAAAGGGCAGCGCACAGGTCTGCCCAACGGCAGACCTGACGAACCTTATTTCAGCTCAGGCTTGCCGGGACGGAATTCAACTAGTAGCGGGTTATGGTCTGAGGCACGAGTCACCAGCACCGAAGCTTCGGTGACGTTCAGACCACGATAGAAGACAAAATCAAGCGGGCGACCAAACGCCCGGCGGCGATGATCGTCGGTAAAACGAACTTCACGCAGCGTCATTTCGCGGGCAAAGCGGAACAATGCATTCATGCGTGGACGGCTCCAGGCATTGAAATCACCGGCCATGATAACCGGCCCGTTGTGATGCCCTATCTGATCGCCAATTGGCCCAAGCTGTTTGCTGTAAACGTCTACGCCAAGGCTAAAATTAACGGCATGAATATTAATCACCATCAGCATCCGCCCGTCCGGCAAGGGATAAACGGTCACCAGGGCAGACTTGGATAACCGCAGGATCGGCTCGCGTTCACGTAGCGGGCAGCAATAGACAGGATGGGCAGCAGAAAGTGTCATCACGCCAGAAGGATGCTGGGGTAAAACAAAGGCGGGAACCTGGTCGGCGGCCAGATAGTTAGTGGTCGCAAATCGAACCAATTCAGGTGTCGTTTGCGCTTCCTGTAACAGCATCAGGTGCGCGTCTTTGCCGAAGGTTTGCAGCACCGAAAGCCAGTCGGCCCGCTGCTGCTTAAAGATGTTCCATACCAGAACGCGTATCGTGCCGTGGCCGGGTAAAGGTTCTCCGGGGGGTAATGCCTGACCTATAGTCGCAAACGAGCCGGGAGGCAGAATTCGCTCTGCTGGCTGTCCGGCTACGTATCGCATGGCATAGGTATTCTTGTGCACGTTTAGCTAACGACCTCAGTAACTCATCAATATGCCCGCAGTTTGCGGACTATCTTTCAGTTATAGGGACTTTAGCGCAGACTTTCAACGACCATTACAAACCATTGACTACCAGGGGCGTAAAACGGCTACGCTCCTGGTATAAAAAATTTAGCTTATGGCGAGTTTTGACTGCTTATCCAGTCTGCCGCTAAAGCCAATCAGCAACAGCGCCAGAACAACAATCACTGCACCAATCCACGGCGTCTGCGCCAGACCGAAGTGTTGCACCGTCTGGCCACCAATAATGGAGCCCACAGCAATACCCACGTTAAACGCCGCAATGTTAAGACCGGAAGCAACATCAACCGCATTTGGCGTGTATTGTTCGGCTTTCTGTACAACATAGACCTGCAGGCCCGGAACATTACCGAAGGCGAAGACGCCCATCACCAGAATGGTAAGCAGCGCGGCAACGTGCGAGTGTACGGTGAACTGGAAGACCAGAAGCAGCACGGCCAGTGCGGCAAAGATAAATTTCAGGGCCGGCACAGCACCGTGGCGATCCGCCAGCTTACCGCCCCAGATATTGCCAATAGCCACAGATACGCCATAGCCCAACAGGATCCAGCTCACTGCGGAAGGTGAAAAGCCAGCCAGATCCTGCATCATCGGCGCCAGGAAGGTAAAGGCGGTAAACACACCACCATAACCCAGCGCGGTAACCAGATAGATCAGCACCAGACGCGGATGGGTTAATACCTGCAGCTGCTCCTTAATTCCAGCCAGCGCACGATTAGGAATATCTTTCGGGATAAGGATCATGCTGCTGATCAATGCGATAACGCCAATAGCCGATACTGCCAGGAAAGTTTCACGCCAGCCGAAATGCTGCCCGATGAACGTCCCCAATGGCACGCCGGTCACCAGCGCTACCGTCAGGCCACCAAACATAATGGCAATGGCTGAAGCCGCTTTCTCTTTGGGTACAAGGCTCGTCGCAATCGTCGAACCAATGGAGAAAAATACGCCGTGCGCCAGACCAGTAAGCAGGCGAGCTACGACCAAAGTCTCGTAATTAGGCGACAGCCAGGCTATCACATTCCCTACGGTAAATAGCGCCATAAGGCCGATGAGCAATTGCTTGCGCGGCAGTTTGCCTGTTAAGGCGGTCAAAACAGGCGCGCCAATCGCCACGCCAAGAGCATAGATAGATACCAGCAATCCTGCAGACGGAACTGAGATTGCAAGCTGTTCAGCGATCGTCGGTACAAGCCCGACAATAACGAACTCGGTGGTGCCGATTGCGAAAGCACTGATCGTCAGTGCGAGAAGCGCCAGAGGCATAATTTACTCCATAACAGGTGTCTTTTGATGACACGTAGTATGGCGGGATGCTTAAATAACAAAAATATGTAAAATCTCAATAGAATTTTGCTTGTGGAGCAACAATGAAGGCTACGTCGGAAGAACTTGCGATTTTTGTTGCCGTAGTAGAGAGCGGGAGCTTCAGCCGCGCGGCAGAACAGCTGGGGCTGGCTAACTCAGCGGTGAGCAGGACGGTAAAAAAGCTGGAGATGAAGCTGGGCGTGAGCCTGCTTAACCGAACAACGCGCCAGCTTAGCCTGACGGAAGAAGGTGAGCGCTATTTCAGGAACGTGCAGCAAATTTTGCAGGCGATGGCCGCGGCTGAAAATGAAGTGATGGAAAGCAAGCAGACGCCAAGGGGATTGCTGCGCATTGATGCCGCAACGCCGGTGATGTTGCATCTACTGATGCCGCTGATAAAACCGTTCCGCGAGCGCTACCCGGAAATGACGCTGTCTCTTGTATCGTCGGAAACCTTCATTAACCTCATCGAGCGTAAAGTCGATGTGGCTATTCGGGTAGGTAATTTAACCGACTCAAGCCTCCGTGCCCGCCCGCTTTTTAGCAGCTACCGCAAGATCATTGCCTCGCCCGAATATATAGCGGCTAATGGAGCACCAGAAACCGCTGCCGATCTGGTAAATCACGTCTGCCTGGGCTTTACCGAGCCTTCTTCACTTAACCGCTGGCCGGTTTCACAAGCGGATGGACAACTCTTTGAGATAAAACCAGGGTTATCTTCAAATAGCGGAGAAACGCTTAAGCAGCTGTGCCTGACGGGGAACGGTATCGCCTGTCTGTCAGACTTTATGATTGATAAAGAAATTGAAAGCGGAGAGTTTGTTGAGGTGCTTGCCGATAAGCTTTTACCGGTCAATATGCCTTTTAGCGCCGTGTACTATAGCGACCGGGCGGTCAGTACGCGTATTCGTGCATTTATTGATTTTCTGAGTGACGCAGTAAAACGGCCCCCTGAAGGGCCGTAATCAGGATCAGTTATCCCACTTCGGTGCCAGACCTTCCGGGCTCACCAGGCGGTCATTGCATTCCAGAGCAGCAATGGCCGCCATATCTTCAGCATCCAGCTTCAGGCTCTGCGCCTGCAGATTGCTTTCCAGATTCGCGCGTTTTGTCGAAGAAGGAATCACTGCATAATCCAGAGCCATCGCCCATGCCAGAATAACCTGTGCAGGCGTTGCCTGATGTTTCAGTGCAATACGGCCAATGGTTTCATCCGCCAACGCTTTCCCATAGGCCAGCGTCATATAGGACGTAATGTGAATGTTGTGCTGCTTAGCCCACTCAACAACGGTGCGGTTTTGCAAGTATGGCGACAGCTCAATCTGGTTGGTGGCAATATTTTCGGCGCCAACGGCATCAATTGCCTGCTGCATCAGTTCAACCGTAAAGTTTGAAATCCCAATTTGGCGCGTGAAACCGGCTTCTTTCGCCTCCAGCAGCGCCTGCATGAATTCAGCCACCGGCACGGCATCGTTTGGCGAAGGCCAGTGGATCAGCGTCAGATCGACGTAATCAGTGCGCAGCTTCACCAGGCTCTCTTTCAGGCTTGGGATCAGTTTGTCCTTGCTGAGGTTTTCAATCCAGATTTTAGTCGTGATAAAAAGCTCTTCACGTGGAATGCCGCTTTCTTCAAGCGCCTGACCAACAGCCGCCTCATTATCATAAATCTGAGCAGTATCTACAGCACGATAGCCCAGCTCCAGGGCTGTTTTAACCGATGCGATGACGATGTCGTCTTTCAGGCGGAAAGTGCCCAGACCGAATGCAGGAATTGCCATTTTTAACCTCATTATGGGATGTTCGTTGGTATGAGGAAGAGTATGCCGGGGAGAACTCTGCTGAAAAAGACGGATAAATGCAGAAGATTTTTGCTAAATCAGCAACAATGTTGTTAATTTTGATGGAATTTAAATACAAAAAAGCCCTGAGTCTAAGACTCAGGGCTTAAATAAGTGGCGGAACGGACGGGACTCGAACCCGCGACCCCCTGCGTGACAGGCAGGTATTCTAACCGACTGAACTACCGCTCCACCGAATTTTTCTACAACCACTGATTTTCACATCAGCTTACTGCTTAATTTGATGCCTGGCAGTT